>CAZOMH010000613.1:0-3206 GCA_964580415.1 uncultured Nitrospirales bacterium | reverse complement strand
CACGCCCTATCTCGGCCGGGTGCCCAAGGCGCTGTCCGGCGGCCAGCGCCAGCGCGTGGCCGTGGGCCGCGCCATTGTGCGCCAGCCCAAGGTGTTCCTCTTGACGAGCCCCTTTCCAATCTGGACGCCAAACTGCGCGTGCAGATGCGCACCGAGATTTCCAAATTGCACCACCGGTTGCAGTCCACCATGATCTACGTGACGCATGATCAGGTCGAAGCGATGACGATGGGCGACAGGATTGTGGTCATGCTCGACGGCCTGATTCAGCAGGTTGCCCCGCCGCTGGAACTGTACCACCATCCGGTGAACAAGTTTGTGGCCGGGTTTATCGGCAGTCCGCCGATGAACATGATCGAGGGGCGTTTGGAGGGGGGGAACGGCTCGGTGCAGTTTGTCGACAGGAACGGCGCGGCGCGGCTTGCGGTGCCGCCGGGCCGTCATGAAGCGCTCAGGAACCATGTGGGCAAAAACGTGACGCTGGGCATACGCCCCGAGCACCTTCGCGAAAGCAGCGCGCCCCCGGGCGCGGACGGCACCAGCATCACGGCGCTTATCGAGGTGGTCGAGCCGATGGGCTTTGAGATCAACCTCTATCTGAATCTCGGAGGACAGAACATCACGGCGCGCATCAACACCAGTGTGGAACCGGCGGTGAACACGCGGCATGTGCTGGAAGTGGACATGACCTGCGCCCATTTCTTTGACACGGAAACCGAAAAGACCATCGTGTGATGCGCCGCCTGTTACCGGGCCGCCCGGATACCCGCCCGGATATTCCCGGGGCCGTCAGGATATGAAGATGAATGCGAACCAGTTTTCCTGGCCCGCCGGCAGGCAGATGGCGTTGAGCCTCAGCTTTGACGACGGACGCGAATCGCAGTGGCGCCATGCCATGCCCCTGCTCGACCGGTACGGGGTTCACGCGACCTTCTACCCAATGCCCTCCGCCGTGCGGGAGCATCTGGAGCCCTGGCGCGCGGCGGCGGCGGCGGGTCATGAAATCGGCAACCACTCCGCAACCCATCCGTGCAGCGGCAACTTCCGTTTCTCGCGGCACAACGCGCTGGAGGAAATGTCGCCCGAACAGGTGGAGCGGGATGAACTGCTGGAGGCGAACCGGCAACTGGAAGAACTGCTCGGCGTGCAGCCGCGAACTTTTGCGTATCCCTGCGGCCAGACCACGGTGGGACGCGGCGGGTCGGTGCAGAGCTATGTGCCCGCGGTGGCGCGGCACTTTCTCGCGGGACGCCTTTTTTTCAGCGAGATGCACAATGATCCCGCATATTGCGACCTGCACCAGTTGTACGCGGTTACGATGGACAACACGGATGAGGCCGGGGTGAATGCGCTGCTCGAAGCGGCCCATTCCGAGGGGGGATGGCTGATTCTTGCCGGACACGACGCGGGCCCGGAGGGCGCGCGGCAGACGGTTATCCTGAACACGCTCGAACATCTGTGCCGGATGGCCGCGGATTCGGCAAACGGCATTTGGCTGGATACGGTGGAACACATCTCGGAATATGTGCGGGATGCCCGGATTTGAATTTGTGGGACAGGCGTCCCCGCCTGTCATTTCTGGGATGTCTGTAAGAAGCTGACAGCCGAGGGCGGCTGTAAAAGGCTGACAGCCGAGGGCGGCTGTAAAAGGTTGACAGCCGAGGGCGGCTGTAAAAGGTTGACAGCCGAGGGCGGCTGTAAAGAGCTGACAGCCGAGGGCGGCTGTCCTACATGACAGGTCCGGAAAAACGCAGGACGAGAATGAACGATTCAAGCGATCTGAAACGGCGGCTCCTGTGGTTCGCGGCAATTGCCGCGGGCGCGGCGCTGCTGTTTGTGCTGTGGCCCGGTGCCGCCGCTTCCGATGAGGAACGCCAGGCGCTGCGCGCGGGGCGCACCGTTATTGTCTACTGGGACCGCCATTCCGGCCACGAACACGCGGCGCGCCGCGCGTTGATCGACGAGTTTAACCGCAGCCAAAACGAGGTCTACGTGCGGGCCGTGCCCATCGGTTTCAACGCGCTGACGGAGAAGGCGCTCACCTCCATCGCCGGCGGCGCGCCGCCCGATGTCATGTCGCTGGACGGCAGTATCATCTGCCAGCTTGCGGGCGACGGCCTTTTCCTTCCCTTGGACGATTTTGTGGAGAACGAGCCGGAAATCGCGCCGGACAAGTTCTTTCCCTGTATTTGGCCCATGATCAAGTTCGCGGGGCACGTGTGGGTCATGCCCACCACCACCGACGTAATATGCCTGGTGTGGAACAAGCAGGAATTTGCCAAGGCGGGGCTTGATCCGGAACAACCGCCGCGCACTCTTGAAGAACTCGAAGCGTTTGCCGAAAAACTTACCATACGGAAACCGAACGGGGCCATTGAGCAGATGGGGTTCCTGCCATGGCTGCCGTGGGACAACAGTTACATGTGGGGGGTGCTGTTTGGCGGGCAGTGGTACAACGAGAAGAGCGGCCTGGTGGAATGCGCCGCCGATCCCGCGATTATCCGGTCGTTTGCGTGGCAACTGAGTTTCACGCGCGGCCCCGATCCGGCAAAGGACAAGCCTTTTGCCATGGACCCCGGCATGGTGACCTCCTTCAGCAGGGGGCTGGGCGAATACATGAGCGCCAACAATCCCTTCTATGCGGGCCGGGTTGCCATGATGACCGAAGGGGAATGGCAGGTGGCCTATATACCCAAGTACGCGCCCAGTCTGGACTGGGGTGTCGCACCTATTCCGCAGCCGTCAGGCGTTGCTCCGGCCGCCTACGACCCAACCATCGTGGGCGATGTCATCCCTGCCACGGCGCGCCATGCCGGAGCGGCGAAGAAGTACCTGCACTGGTTTTACAACGACCGTCCCGGCGGCGGGACCTCGCCTGTCAGTGATTACAACGCCGCCATCCGCAACATTCCCCCGCGCATTGACGACGCCATGCAGGAGCGGTTCATGGGCCATCCCAAGTTCAGCGTGTTTGTGCGGCAGTTGCTGGACCGGCCGGTGAATATTCTGCCCATTATTTCGATAAACCGCCTGCTGACGGACGAGATAGAGCGGCAGCGCGAGCGGGTTGTGATGCGCGTGGTGACCCCGGAGCAGGCGGTCCGCGAAATTCAGGACACGGCGAACCGCGAGTTGGCGCGGCTGCGCGGCCTGAAAGGGGGGGCGGTCAAATGATGACGCGCATGGAAAGGCGGAATCTGGCGATG
>CAZOMH010000612.1:0-3208 GCA_964580415.1 uncultured Nitrospirales bacterium | reverse complement strand
GGCGCCTGCTACGCCACCGGCGTGCAGGGCCTGCCGATGCTGCTGCTGGTACTGGGTGCGATTGCCTGCTACTCGATGTCGCTGGCGCCGGTGACCTGGGTGGTCATTTCGGAGATTTTCCCCAACCGCATCCGCGGCGCAGCCATGGCCGTGGCGGTGGCGGCGCTGTGGATAGCGTGCTTCATCCTCACCTACACGTTCCCCATCCTGAATGCCAAGCTGGGCCCGGCAGGCACCTTCTGGCTCTACGCTTTTGTCTGCCTTTTCGGGCTGGTATACGTTTTCTTCAAGCTGCCCGAGACCAAGGGCAAGACACTGGAAGAAATCGAGCGCGAACTGGTGGACTGACAGAGCAACCGTTTTCATGAGGTGAAAGCGGGGGAGGGCCGCATGCCGTGAACGGGATTTCGCGACTGCGCAGGGCCATTCTGGCGTTTGGCCTTGGCGTTTCCTTTGCGGGGCTTTGTTTTGCGGTGCTCTTCTATTGGCGCCCCGTGGGGAGCGGTCCTGCCGGGCCGCAGGTGCCGCGGGAAGCTTTTCAACAGCCATGGAGCACCAGACCAGTGGTGCTGTTTGGCATTGGCGACAGCGTCACCAAGGGATTCGGGGCCAAGCCGGGGAATTCCTATTTTGAACGGCTCATGACCAATCCCCCCGATGAATTTGAGGACATGAAGGGGATTTGCCTGAAGACCGTGCTACCCAACCTGAGATCGGAGAACTATGCCGTCAGCGGCAGCACCTCCATCAGTTGCCTGAAAAGCCAGCTTGACGGTCTCAAGCCTTTTGACCCGGGGGTGTTTGGTGTGGTCGTGCTGACGACGGGAGGCAACGACATCATCCACAATTACGGCCGCACTCCGCCGGTGGAAGGGGCCATGTACGGGGCCACGATTGAACAGGCGCAGCCGTGGATTGAGGCGTATGAAGAGCGCATGCGCATGATTGTTGCTGCCGTTGAGGATTTGTTTCCCGGCGGCTGCCACATCTTCCTGGCGAATATCTACGACCCATCCGACGGTTTGGGGCATCCGGAAATCGCGGGACTTCCCAAATGGCGGGACATGATCAAGGTGTTGAATGCCTACAATGCGGTCATCGCCCGGTGCGTGGAGCACCATGAAGACAAGATGACGCTGGTGGACATGCACGGCCTGTTCCTGGGACACGGTGTCGCGTGCCGGTGGTTCTGGAACAGGCATTATGATCCCAAGGACCCGCATTTCTGGTATTTCGCCAACATAGAGGACCCCAACGTGCGGGGTTATGACGCCATTCGCCGGATATTTCTGATCAGGATGGGGGAGACGCTGCCCGGGATATTGAAGCCAGCCAATTGATGAGAAGCGCGCGCATACGGTATAATCAAGTATGGATTCATAAATGTTGAGTATGTAATTATGAGGAGTACACATGAAAGCAATCGTGGCAGACCGGGGGCAGGTGACCATACCCAAACCCCTGCGTGACAGTCTGGGGATTACGCCGCAGACTGTGCTCGACTTCCGTGAAGAAAATGGCCGCCTCATTGTCGAGAAGACGTCTCAAGAGGACCCGCTCAGCAGGATTTATGGCATGCTGCATCTTGACAGAAGCACCGATGAAATCATGAATGAACTAAGAGGTGAACCTTGATCACTGCGGTGGACACCAATGTCCTTATCGACATTGTCCGTGCCGATGAGACGTTTGGGCTCCGTTCACTGGATGCTGTTCGCCGTTGTGTGCAAGAAGGGCAGATAGTGGCATGCGACGTCGTATGGACCGAGTTTTCAGCCATATTTGCCTCGCCGCAAGTATTTGAGAAGGCGTTGCGTTCCCTGCCCCTGGTCTTTTCGCCCACAGACAAGCAGTCCGCAGTGCTGGCGGGGGACATGTGGCGCCAATACCGCAAACAGGGTGGAGAGAGAAACCGCGTGGTGGCGGACTTTCTTGTGGCATCCCATGCCATCCGGCAGGCAGACCGCTTGCTGACCCGGGATCGCGGTTTCTATCGCAAGTACTTCAAGAACCTGAAATTGATAGACCCGTCTGTCTGAAAGGCAGGCCGTTATTCCGCCTTCACCAGTTTCAGGTCGGGCATGCTGACATTTTCCGGCATGTCGATCAGGGTTGTGGGGGTGCCGTGCATGCACAGCGTTCCGCTGATGTCGGCAATCGTTTGATTGTCAGCGCGGCGTATGACGCGCACGGCCGGCCGGTCCGAAGCCGCAAACACGTGGCACTCTTCAAATTCAACCCCGCCAAACGCCGCCGGGTCTTTGGTCCTGCGGACGCCGAAAATGACCGGCACCGCCTCGCGGCTCTTGTCGTCGGCGCCGGCCGTGAAGGAACAGCGCGTGAACTTCACCAAGGCCCCTTCGGGTGCCTTGTCAAACACCTGCGCCGCCGGACGGCGCACGGCCTCGGCAACGCAGTTGCGGAACTCAATGCTGCCTTTGGGGCCGTCCGGCGTGAGCGCTCCGACGACCATGCCCTCCTCGCCGTTGCCGCGGGCCACGCAGTCCTCGAACAGGATGGAGACGGGCTCCGGCGTGCCGCCGCGCATGGCGTTCAGGTACACCGCCATGCCCGCGCCCGTGTTGTTGTCGAACTGGCACCGCCGGAACACGCAGTTGGTCAACCGTTCCTCGGGGCTGTTGGTTTCGAGGTCGATACCCGCCTGCGGGGCGGTGCCTCTGGTGCCGCTGAACACGGAGTTTTCGATGAGCAGGTTGACCGCGCTGATAACGCTGACGCCCTGGCGGTGGTGGTCCACACACACCACGTCGCGGATGGTGATGTTCTCGCAGTAGGGGTGTTCTCCACCCTTGGCACCGATATAAATGCCATCGCCGCCGCTGCTTTCCATGCGCAGCCCGGCCACGGTGACGTTGGTGCAACCGGAAATATCGAGTGTCATGCGCCATTCGGCTTTTTTATAGTCGGCGCTCTGGTAATCGGGTTTGTTCATCTTGAAAGTCGCGCCGTAGCCAATCAGGCTCAGGTCGCTGACGCCGGTGGCCCTGAAGAGGGAGTCCCCGCCGCCTTTGAACTCGCCCTTCTTCGCGCGAATGACCACGCCCGGAGCAAAGGTGATCTCCTGGTTGCCCGCCAGTTTTATGGGCCGGACTATCCACTCCTGTCCGGTGTAGGGAACCGTAAGGCGCAGGATCGCGACAATTTTCCGGAAATCTCCCGAATGGCTGGAAACATCGGCTCGAATAGA
>CAZOMH010000611.1:0-3216 GCA_964580415.1 uncultured Nitrospirales bacterium | reverse complement strand
TGCTGGAGACTTGCACTCCACACATCCTGCCGGCTTGGCCCGGCGCTGTCTCCCCCTTATCCTTGAGGCGGATGCTGCGAAGCAGCGGGGGGTGTATGCTTCCCCATGCGCCCAAAACCTACACCCCCCGGTCCTTCGGACCTTCCCCCCCCTCGCAGGGGGGACCTAAGACTTCTGTCCCCCTCATCCTCAATGGGGGACTTGGGACAGACGTGCGGCCAGGTTGCGACAGAATCCATTCCCCATCCGACTTTTGTCCCCGCCGTCCCCGAAGGTGAACATTCGGCTGCCATCTATCCATTCGGATGCCGGCCCGCTGGCGCAAGAACCGGTGCAAGGGGACTGAATCGTTGCTATTTCTTCCCGCCCGCCTCCGCCGCCCCGCACAGCAGCGCGTCCAGCGCACGCGAGGTCTTTCTCCTCTGAACTTTGGACACCAGCGGCATGATGAAGGGCAAAGGCGCGACGGTCAACAGACAAATCCAAAGGAGTCCGGGGTCCTTCACCACCATGACAAAGACGACCGCCATCACGGCCACCTCCGGTATGGTCAGCGCCAGAATCAGTAGGGCGGTAAACTTCACAAGCGCGCGCAGGTTGCCCAGTTCGGCCTGCATGCTCAACGCGGAACCGGTGGATGTTATGACCCCTTTGGACACCATCAACAGCGGGTCCTTCTTGGTGCTCATGACGAACGCGGGGTTCTCAAAATGAAGTTCATTGCCGCTCAGCGGCAGGACTTTGAGCCCCCTGCGGACAAGCACGTCCCGGGCAAATTCCAGTGCCCGGACTGTGTCGCCGCGAAAGTCCATCCGCCCTTCATAATCATATGCCATCTGTCTGTTCCCCTTTGTCCGAGTCTTTCTCGGGCAGGTCCTTTCGCCGCTTGCGCACCGCCTCCCGCAGGACGTACTCAATCTGCCCGTTGAGGCTGCGGAGTTCGTCCGCAGCCCAACGGTTCAGCTCGTCCATAAGCTCCGGCGGGAGCCGCAGAAGGAATGACTTCTTTTCGGCCACAACGATGCCTTTCTAATGGTACAGCGTGCCGGTGTTCACCACGGGACGGACAGATTCATGGGCGCACAGCACCACCATCAGGTTGCTCACCATGGCGGCCTTGCGCTCGTCGTCGAGCGGGAACTGTTTGGACTCTTCCAGCTTGGCGATGGCCATTTCGACCATGCCCACGGCGCCTTCCACGATGCGCGACCTCGCCGCCACCACCGCCTCGGCCTGCTGCCGCTGCAGCATGGCGCCGGCGATTTCGGCCGCATAGGCCAGGTGGGCGAGCCGCGTTTCCTCGATGACCACGCCCGCGGGGGCCACGCGTTCCTGCACTTCCACCTGGAGCGCCTTGGACACCTCGTCGGTGCTGCCCCGCAGGGAAATCTTCTCCGTGGCATGGAAATCGTCGTAAGGATAGGCCATGGCCATGTGGCGCAGGGCGGCCTCGCTCTGGATAGACACGTAATTCTCGAAATGGTCCACGTCGAAGGTGGCCTTGGCCGCGTCCTCAACCCGCCAGACCACGACGGTCGCAATTTCTATGGGATTGCCGCGCAGGTCGTTCACCTTGATCGTCGCCCCGTTGAGGTTGCGTCGGCGCAGGGACACTTTCTTCTTCAGGTAGAACGGGTTGGCCCAGTGAAACCCGCTGACCCGCACCGTGCCCACATACTTGCCGAACAGAACCAGTACCGCCGCCTCGTTGGGCTGGAGTGTAAAGAAACCGCTGGCACAGACAACCCATACGATTGCGGCCGACACGGACAGGACAATCAAGAATATGGACTGGGACGTTAATCCCACCAAGAATCCGGCCAAGACTAACAGCCCCAAGGCTACGATCACAGTCAGTACAATCCACCCGTCCGGCACCTGGCGTTCGATATCTCTCGTTACCATGTCATGGCCTCCTTTCAAAACCATATCATAATGATATCACCCCGACCCCCAGTTGTCAAGCGCTGGGAATCGCGCGTAGAATTAATGGGTTCATGTGAAAACAGCAACCATGCCACACCCACCCCCAAAGGAGATGCTGCGATGAGTATTGCGGAACACCTGATACCGGAATTTGACCATGAGATGGTCTCCACGCGGGCGCTGCTGGAACGGCTCCCGGAGGCGAAATGCGCCTGGAAACCCCATCCGAAGTCATGGACTCTGGGTGATCTTGCCGTTCACGTCGCGCGAATCCCGTCGTGGTGCGCGGTCACGCTGCAGGCTGCCGAATTCGACCTCAACCCCGAGGGCGGTTCGCCGTTTCCGAAAGTGGCCTTTACCACCACAGCCGCGCTGGTAAACCTCTTCGATGACAATGTGCGCGAAGCGCGTTCGTCGCTTCTTGCCGTGCCTGACAGCGGCATGATGGAAACGTGGACGCTCAAGAATGCGGGGAATACGTTGTTTTCCATGCCGCGCATCGCGGTATACCGGAGCATGGTGATGAACCACCTCATCCACCACCGGGGCCAGTTGACCGTCTATGCGCGGATGAACGACGTGCCGCTGCCGGCCATCTACGGACCAAGCGCCGACACCCCCATGTGAGCATTTCAGCAGGTTGCCGCCCTTTTTTTCGCTCCCGAACCGGTTGCTTTTCGGTTCGGGAGTCCTGTTTCCGCTTGACCGCCAAAAAGATTGGGTGTTATAATTGGTATGTGAAGTGCATGAGTTTTGGTTGTCAGGGGGCCCGCAAAGCCGACAACCAGACCGACATGACAAATGCATTTACCAGAGGTGCGATTTCAACTATGTCTAATTCCATTTTTGATCGTTTGCCGGGTATTCCCTGCGCTGTCCGCATACTCATGGCGGCGGACGGCACGATGACCACACAACGCAAATCCGCCATCAGTTGCCTGAAGAAGGGAACTGACCTCTACAACGCACGGAACTACATTGAGGCGGAAGGGTTCTTTCGGGAGGCAGTCGCCCAAGACCCGGCCTATGCGCGGGCGCACTGCTATCTGGGCAATGTGCTCCACAAGCTGGGCTATCCGGAAGAGGCCGTCATTGAATGGAAGAAGGCCGTCATTGTTGAGCCCGATTCCGATTCGGCGCTCAAGGCACAGGCGAAACTGGACCGGGTGGCCTCGCAAAACTCGGCCATCGCCCGGTCGCTCGAACAGGGTCTGGGCATCCGCAGCCCGCAGTTCTAACCCGGATATCTCACCAGTTACTCCGAACAGTCGTACCCGCACGCGGGGCGCG
>CAZOMH010000610.1:0-3218 GCA_964580415.1 uncultured Nitrospirales bacterium | reverse complement strand
AGATAAAGGAGCGCGAGAACCGCTGCGCCAAGGTGCTGAACGAACTGGTGGCGGCGGGCGCGCCCGAAGAGATTCTCTGGCTGCACAAGCCCCACATCGGCACGGACAATCTGGTCCGTGTGGTGGAAAACCTGCGCAGGGCCATCGAGCACCACGGGGGCGAGGTGCGTTTCAACAGCCGCGTGGGTGAACTTCTGGTCGAAGGCGGTGCGGTGTGCGGCGTGCGGCTCGATAACGGTGCGGAAATCACTTCGCGCCACGTGCTGCTGGCCATCGGCCACAGCGCCCGCGACACCTTTGACATGCTGCACCGGTCCGGCGCGGCCATGGCGCAGAAGGCCTTCTCCATTGGCGCGCGCATAGAGCATCCCCAGCGCAAGGTGGATTGGGCGCAGTACGGCAAGTCCGCGCGCCACCCCCGGCTGGGCGCGGCGGACTACAAGCTGGTACACCATTGCGGCAACGGCCGTTCGGTGTACACCTTCTGCATGTGTCCCGGCGGCGAGGTGATCGCCGCCAGTTCCGAACCGGGCCAGGTGGTGACCAACGGCATGAGCCGTTTCGCGCGCAACGCGCCCAACGCGAACAGCGGCCTGCTTGTCGGCGTGGGGCCCGAAGATTTTGGCGACAACCATCCCCTGGCGGGCGTGGCTTACCAACGGCACTGGGAGGAATTGGCCTTCGCGCTGGGCGGGGGCAACTACCATGCCCCGGCGCAGACCGTCGGCGACCTGCTGGCGCGCAAAGCCTCCGCCGGTTTTGGCAGTGTGAAACCCTCTTATATGCCGGGCGTTACGCCCGCCGATTTGTCCGAGTGCCTGCCGCCCTGCGTGATTGCCGCCTTTCGTGAGGCGCTGCCGCAGTTGGGCAAGAAACTGGCGGTGTTCGCGCAGCCCGACGCGGTATTGACCGGTGTCGAGACGCGCAGTTCGTCGCCCGTGCGCATCCTGCGCACGGAGAACTGCGAGAGCGAGAGCCTGCGCGGACTGTACCCGGCGGGCGAGGGAGCGGGTTATGCCGGCGGCATCATGAGTGCCGCCGTCGATGGCGTGCGCGTGGCCGAGTCGATCATGCGGGCCATGGCGTCCGCAGGCTGAAAAGAAACAGGAACGCGACAGCATGTCGAAATCAAACCGAAAGAAGCAGACCCGCTTCCTGGCGGGACACCAGCGCAGTTGGCTGTGGGGGCGGCACCCGGTCATGGAAGTGATTGAGGCGGGGCGCTGGCCCGTTATGGAATTGTATTTGTCGGACACGCTGCCCGCGGAAGCGGTTCAGCACGCCCGTGCATTGGCCGAAGCGCAGGGCGCGGAGGTGGCCGAGGCAGCGCCGGAACGGCTGCGCGAACTGGGCCACGTGGACGAGCACCAGGGCTTTCTGGCGCGCATGGGGCCCTTTCCCTATGCCTCGGCGGAAGAAGCCATGCGGGGCGGGGATGAGGGGGAACGCGATGACGGCACGCCGCCGCTGTGGCTGGTGCTTGACGCGATTCAGGACACGTTCAATTTCGGCGCGATCATGCGTTCCGCCGAAGCCATGGGCGCACGCGGTATTTTCGTGGGCACCACCTCCCAGGCCGGCGTGAACAGTCTGGTCGCCCGGGCCTCCGCGGGTGCCGTAAACCGCATTCCCATTGCCGAGGTCGAGGACCCGGCCGCACTGGTGGAAATGCTGCGCGCATCCGGGGCGCGCGTGCTTGCCGCCGACGAAAAGGGCGGAACTGCCTGCGCGGAATGCGATTTTTGCGTGCCCACCGCGTTGATCCTGGGAAACGAGGGGCGCGGTGTGCGTCCGGAACTGGCGGCGCGGTGCGATGGCCGTGTATGCATTCCCATGTCCGGGTCCATTGCCTCGTTGAATGTGGCCGCCGCCGCTGCTGTGTTACTCTATGAGGCATGGCGGCAGAAACACGGTGCCCGGAAGAATTGCGAATGACGAATTATCAATGACGAATTGGGAACAGGAGTATCCAGTATGAAGAAGACGGGTGTTTCTCGAAATGCTCTCCCCTTGCGCCTTGCGGGCTTTGCTTTTCTTGCGGCGGTTGTCTTTCCCTCCCTGTGTGTCTCCGGGGCGGCGGCCACGCCGCTCGACGACTATGTGGCCAAGCCGGACCCGGTGTTCAGGTACGAGTTGGTGAACCAGGGTGAAAAGCCCGATTCAACCACCTACGTGTACCACATGGTTTCGCAAACATGGCTGGACGCCTCCAGGGTGGACCGTCCCCTTTGGGAGCACACCGTGCTGGTGACAGTTCCCAAGGCCCTGAAATATACGAAGGCCATGATGTTCATCGGCGGCGGGGACAACCGCAAGGACGACAAGCCCAGCGCGGATGCCGGACCCATGGAGAAGATTGCCACGGTGACCAACTCCATGGTCGTTGAGATCAAGCAGATTCCCAACCAGCCGCTCAAATTCCCCGACGAGGATGATCCGCAGTACAGGGAGGAAGGCCGCAAGGAAGACGCCATGATCACTTTCGGCTGGGACAAGTATCTCAAGGGCGGCGACCCGATCTGGCTTGCCCGCCTGCCCATGACCAAAGCCGTCGTGCGCGCCATGGACCTGGTGCAAAAGGAATATCCCAAGACGGACGGATTTTTCGTGGCCGGCGGTTCCAAGCGCGGCTGGACCACCTGGACCGTGGCCGCCGTCGACAAGCGGGTTATCGGCATCGGTCCCGCCGTGATTGACGTGCTCAATTTCGTTCCCGCGCTCGAAAACCACTTCAACAGCTACGGATTCTGGGCTCCTTCGGTCAAGGACTATGTGGACAAGAAGATTGTCGACCGGCTTCACACCCCGGAAATGCGGAATCTCCTGGACGTGGTCGATCCCTACACCTACCGCGACCGTTTGACCATGCCGAAATACATTCTCAACGGGGCGGGCGATCAGTACTTTCCGTCCGATTCCTGGCGTTTCTATTTCGACGGACTCAAGGAAGAGAAGTACCTTTGTTACTTCCCCAACTGCGACCACGGCCTGAACGCGGACGCCTATTTCCGCCTCGCCAGCTTCTATCATGCGCTGCTGTCCGAAACGCCGCGGCCCAAATTCTCTTGGAACAGGGCGGAAGACGGCACGCTGACGGTCCGCTGCGAAACCAAACCGACCAAGGTGACCTTCTGGAAAGCCACAAATCCCAAGGGCCGTGACTTCCGGCTTGAAACCCTGGGGCCGAAATACGAGAGCACCCCCATGCCCCTTTCAGA
>CAZOMH010000609.1:0-3225 GCA_964580415.1 uncultured Nitrospirales bacterium | reverse complement strand
TCAGCCCTCCGGATTGATAGTCTCTCCTCAAACCGATTTCTGTCCCCCTTATCTTGTCAAGGGGAGGGGAAAAACGGCGACAAGCAAGGTCTTTTCCGGGAGCGCCAGCCTCCGGATTGAAAGCGCTTCGCAGCGTCATGGCGCTGCGCGCAGTGTCAGCGCCGCCTCACTTCCAGCCCCGGGGATTGGCGTAGTACTCTTTGCTCCACTCGCCGAGACGCTGTTCCATGGCGCGGACGACATCGGGGTGCTGTTTGGCCACGTTGTAGGCTTCGCCGGGGTCCCGGGTTGCGTTGTAGAGCAGCGGCCATGTCCCGAGTGTGGGCACCGATTCGGACGAGCCGGCGGGATGATAGGTGTTTCCATTGGCCACCTGCCCGGCAATATTGTCCTGCTTGTCCAGCGGCACGGGCCACACGTAATGGCTGTTGGCGTGGAAGTACTTCCAGGGGCCAACGCGCATCGCCTCAATATCGTAGTCGTGGGCGAAGAACAGGGCGCGTTCGGGCACGGTGCCCCGGCCCGTCAGGAGCGGCGCGATATCCACGCCGTCGATCACCCGGTCTTTGGGCAGGCTTAGGCCGGCGAGTTTTGTGAAGGTGGGGAAGAGGTCAATGTTCATGGCCGGCTCATCAACGACCCGTCCGGCCGGAACGTGGCCGGGCCACCAGGCAATGAAGGGAACGCGGAAACCGCCTTCGTAGGTCTGGCCTTTCCGTCCGCGCAGACCGCCCGGACTGCCCTCAAACCACGGGCCGTTGTCGCTTGTGACGACAACAAGCGTGTTGTCCTGCAGTCCCAGTCTCTTGACGCAGGCCACCACCTCGCCAACGCCCCAGTCGAACTCGGTGACGGCGTCGCCGAAGGGGCCGCCGTCGGATTTGCCCGCGAAGTCTTTGGACGGGAAAAAGGGCTGATGCGGGTCCTTTTGCGCGAGATAGAGGAAGAAAGGCTTGTCCTTGGACTGTTCGATGAAACTTACCGCCTCCTCGGTGAACAGACGGGTGTACTTGTCCTGATCCAGACCGATGTCCCTGACCACCTCCTGCCTGTCCCGCCAGAACGCCACCGGCCAGTCATCGTTGGACACGTTGAATCCGACGAAGTGGTCGAAGCCGTGGTTGGACGGATGGTATTCAGGCAGGACGGTAAAATCGCCCAGGTGCCACTTGCCGACGGCCGCGGTGCTGTAGCCGGCAAGCTTGAGCGCCTCGGGGATGGTGATTTCGCTCTGCGGCAGGCCCAGGACCATGTTCGGCCCGCCGGGCATGTCGACCATGCCCATCTGCGACATCAGGGCGCCCGCCTGCCGCATGGCCTTGCGCAGGAGGTTGTTGTTCGACGGCGGAAACGGTGAAATGAGGCCGCTGCGCAACGGATAGCGTCCCGTCAGCAGTCCGGCGCGTGAAGGCGTGCATACCGGCGCGCTTGCATAGAATGAAGTCAACCGCACGCCTTCCGCCGCGAGGGCATCCATGCAGGGCGTCTTGATGGCGGGGCTTCCCTGGACACTCAGATCGCCATAGCCCAGATCATCCGCCAGGATCACGATGATGTTGGGCTTTGACGCCGTGGCCGGGGGAGCGTCGATCAGCGTCGATACCGCCGCCTTGGCCCGCTGATGGTCCTCAAACTTCGAGGGTTCCAGTCCGTACACATCCGGCGCGAACAGGATGCGCGCTTTGCGCACCGCCAGCGTGGCGGTGGCGGCAAGTGCGATGACCACGACCGCCAAGAAGAGCAGGAGTTTCTTTCGTTTCATTTGTTCTCCCAACTTGTCATGCCGCCAAGGGCGGTCATGCAGCGTCAGTTAAGGGATTTTACGTGATTTATAAGCCATGCATAAAAAGACGGAAGGAAGCGCGCAATGTATGCCGGATATCGCTGTGAGAATCTTCCGATCCACACCTCGGCCTTCTTGCGTCTGATCGCGTTGACGATAAGTTCCGCGCAGGCTTCGGGGGTCAGACCTGCCTCGATGTGCCTGTCCGTCCTGCCATATTTGCCTCCGCTGCCAGTGAGGGAGCTGTACCCGATCCGGGTCCGCACGCCGGCCGGGCAGATGAGCGTGACAACGATGTTGTCGCGCCAGACTTCCGCCCGCAGGGCATTGAAGAATCCCTGCAGCGCATGTTTTGCGGCGCAATAGACCGCGCGTGTGGGGAAACTCATTTTCCCCGCCAAACTGCTCGTGACGACGATGTGGCCGCTCTTGCGGCTGAGCATGTGTGGCAGCACGGCGCGGGTCAGCGCCGCGTGTCCGGTAAAGTCCACGTCCATGACCTTTCTCAGCACGTCGACGCTTGTGTCTTTGACTGTGGACCTGTGGCTGATTCCGCCGTTGTTCACGAGAATGTCTATCTTTCCAAACGTCCTGACGACCTCCCCTGCCTTTTGCTCGAACGAATCGAATTCCGTCAGGTCGAGCGGGAGTGCCAGCACGGTGTGTTCATGATCCGCGCAACGCCGTTTCACCCGCAGCAATTCATCCGCTTCATTCGAAGAGACCACGAGCTTCGCACCCCGGCTGCGAAGCAGGCAGGCCAGCGCCTCGCCGATTCCCGACGATGCGCCGGTGATCCATACAACCTTCTCCGCGAAGTCCTGGTTTGCAGTCGAGTCCATAAGCATTCCTTCCGGCGCGCGCGGCGCGCCGCCTGCGCCGAACCTTATCCCCCGAGACGCGGTTCGATACGATCATCAAGCGCCTTAAGCACGCGAAACACATAAATCCAGTAGGCCGGCAGCCACACGGGCAGGCCGAAGACGGCACCATGGTCGTACACATAGAGGCCGCTTGCGACCAGCACAAACTCATAGGCCGGTCCCAGCGCCACAATGGCCAGGAGGAGGAGGCGTTCGTGAAGCGGCGGGGCGATGATGAGATAGCGCAGAAGGAGCGTGCTTCCGAGGACGGTGGCCACCAGCCAGGGCGCGGACGCATGTCCAAAGAAGACCACCGTCAGGGGGATGAGAAGCGCCAAGTCCAGAAGCAACGCCCAGTCCGCCCCGTACGGAATGGCGCCTGCCTTTCCCGTAAAGGGCTGAAAGCGCATCAGACGCCGAAAGAACAGAAACACCTCGCCCCAGACCGGGATCATCCAGTCGGGAAATGGAACGGGCATCAGGGTTGGTGCGGTGTAATGGCAGACTTTCCACCAGACCATCAGCAGATCAGGGCGAGTGTCCTATTGGCGGCATGTGTCCGCGTATAGCCGATGTTCA
>CAZOMH010000608.1:0-3230 GCA_964580415.1 uncultured Nitrospirales bacterium | reverse complement strand
CGGGAATCACATCCCCCGGCCCTTCGGGCCACCCCCTTCAAAAGGGGGACCCAAAACGTCCGCGTCCCTGCGCCGTGAATTCACCGGGTTACACGCGCCATTCGCCGCGCATCGGTTGAAAGATAAGGCGGTTTGCCTCGTCGTCGCCGATGAATTCCTGCTTCACCGGGTCGAAACGCAGGTTTCGGCCAAGCTGCACCGCCGTCTTGCCAAGGTTGACCAGTGTGCAGGAGCGGTGTCCATTGGCCTCGTTAAGCGCGAAGCGCCGCCGTGTGCGCATGCAGGAGTAGAAATCGCCTTCCTGCGGCGCCGGTTCGGGCAGTCCCTTGAGCACCTTCTCCTGGCCGTTGATTTCCAGCCGCAGGCCCTTGTAGAGCCTGCCCTTCGGCCCCTCTATATAGGGCTGGCCTTCCGACTTGCCCTCGCCGTCCAGAATGATCTCGCAGCCGTCGGCATAGCGCATCGTGATCCTGCGCCACGAACTCACCGCGTCCGGATGCTGCTGCGGCGCGTCCACCTCAATCTCGACAGGGCTCGTGTCGTCCTTGCCCAGCAGGTACTGTACCGGGTCGAGATAATGCATGCCCATGTCGCCCAGTCCGCCGCCGTCATAGTCCCAGTAACCGCGGAAGGTCTGGTGTACCCGGTGCGGATGGTACGGCTTGTCCGGTGCGGGGCCGAGCCAGAAGTCGTAGTCCAGTTCCGCCGGAACCGGCTGCGGCGTCAGGTCCGTCTTGCCGCTCCAGAAGAACTTGAAGTCAAAACCCGTGCCGGTGCCCACCGTGACTTTCAACGGCCAGCCCATTTCGCCGCTGTCCACGATCTGTTTGATCGGCTTCACGGTCGAGCCGAACCCGTAGAAATTGTCCTTGAACCGGAACCAAGTGTTGATCCGGAAAATGCGGCCGTGCTTTTGCACCGCCTCCACCACCCGTTTGCCCTCGCCAATCGTGCGCGTCATCGGCTTTTCGCACCAGATGTCCTTCCCCGCTTCGGCCGCGGCGATGGAGATAAGCCCGTGCCAGTGCGGCGGCGTGGCGATATGCACCACGTCCACCTCCGGCAGCGCCAGCACCTCCCGGAAGTCGCCGAATCCCTTTACGCCCTTGTCCAGCGAATCCAGCGCCGACTGCAGGTGCCCCTTGTCCACATCGCAGACCGCCACCGTTCGCGCGCCGGTATACCCAAGGTGGCCGCGGCCCATCCCGCCCACGCCGACCACCGCGCGGTTGATTTCCTCGCTCGGCGCGGTGAAGTTCAGTCCGCCCAGCACGTGCCGGGGCACAATCGAAAAGCCAAAGGCCGCCGCTGCGCTCCGCGACAGAAATTCACGCCGGCTCGGTGCGTTCTTGCTCAGGTCGTTCATAATTATCTCCATCGTTTGCGCCCGCAGGGCGCACCTTTTCAAGACCCCCGTCTATTCTGCTGATTTTCCCCCTCCCAGGCAAGGAAGCGAATTGCGGACCATAAATCCACATGAACGGAATGGGGGAGAGGCGCAGGACCCCCCCCACCGAGCATACCCGGTAAGCACCCAGGCCTTCCGACCGCCCCATTTTTGAGTGCGGTGGCCATGCCACCGCTTTCGTGCGGAAGCTGCGCTCCCGCACGCGCCGGGGCCATTCCCCGGCGTCGCAGAGCATAGCCTCGCGCCCCAACGCGATAGCCCTACCCGAAAAAGCAGGCGAGACGCTTGTGTTACGTACCGCCGCCGTCCCGGCGGCCTTGCGCTTCGTTTTTCACCTTAAACGATCATATAATCCTGCCACTGGAGTAACGCACCATGACAGACACATGCACAACCAACACCAAATCCTGCGGCTGCCAAAAAGGGTATCGTTGCGCCCTCGTGGCAATGGTCGGGAGCGGCTTCTTCCTCTTCCTCACCGTCAACGCACTCATGCAGTTGGTGGACCGGCACACACGCCAGGGCCTGAAGTGGAATCAGGACGGCGTGATCGACGCGGTCACCACGGGTGCCGTGGCCCTCTTTTCACTGGTCGTGCTGATCGATGCGGTGCGTTCTTTCCGGCGGGGCAGTCTCGGCAAACTTGCCTTCTTCGGAGTCCTCATGGTCTGGAGCATGGTCCTCACCCTGCTGCTGGTTTTCCTGTTTATTCAGATCGCCCCCAAGCTCGTGTAACAGAGACCCGGACTTCCCGCGGTGCCCGCCCTTGTGGCGGGCGTTGCGGATTGTTCACTCCTTCCAGCCGTCAATTCCCTCCAACCGCAGTAGCCGCCGCTTCCAGTCCAGTCCCGCGCTGTAGCCCCCGATTCTTCCGCCCGCTGCCAGGATGCGATGGCAGGGAATGAGGATGCATATCGGATTGGCGTGAAGGGCTCCACCCACCGCCCTGGTGCCTTTCGGGTTTCCTATGCGTGCGGCGATCTCTCCGTACGTGAGGGTATGACCATGGGGTATCGCGCACAGGGCATTCCACACGGTGCGCCGAAACGGGGTGCCAAAGGACGGGTCCAGCGGCACTTCCCCAAAGCTGACGGCAACGCCTGCAAAGTAATCGGCGAACAACTGCATGAGCTTGCGACCCAGCATGTGGTTGGGTCGCGAATGCAGCATGTATGGCTGGATCGGATGTGCCGGGTCGGGCAGCCGCAGTTCACGCAGCCCTTCATTGGTCAAATACCCGTAAATCGGCCCGTGGGGCGTGTCATAACGAAAATTCGCGGCATCCATAATTTTGACCTCAAGGTGACGCAATCCAATGTGGGGCAGACATCATGGATGCCTGCCGTCTTTTCTTTTGCTTCTTGGATTCTGAATTCTTGTGTTCCGGCTTTACCGCGCCAAGAATAGGCCATCCTGACCTTGCGCGGCAAACACGCATCGCGTAGACTGACACCAATGAAGGGCACAAGAAACAAACGCACCCTCCACAGGGATTATGCCGCAGGCACCGGGAACCTCCCGCCGTGCCGCCTGTTTCTCTTTCTTGTCCTCATGCTTGCCGGCGCTGCCCAGGCGCAGCGCGCCGTTGTTATTACCGCCAGCCTTTCCGCCACGCGCCAGGCGGTGCGGGTCTATGCGCAGGCGGTGGACATGGAGGCGGGGGAGACCCTTCCCGGCGGCGCGTCTCTGCCCGGTTCCAGCCTCTTGGCAATGCCGTTGACGGGCGCGTTTGCCGATCCAACCCGTCTGCCGGACGGTCTGATAGCCGTTGCCACGGGGCCCTCCGACCCGGCGCTCCATCCCGACCCGGGATATCCCGAAA
>CAZOMH010000607.1:0-3231 GCA_964580415.1 uncultured Nitrospirales bacterium | reverse complement strand
AGGTGGACCCGACGCGCATCTACGGGTTCGATTCGAAAAAGACGCTCACGCTGTACAGCAACGATCCTATGCGTCCGTCGCTTGAAGTAATCGTTTCCGCGAAGGTTGACCCCGAGTTTTCACTGGACCCGGACAAGGTTGATTTTGGAACGGTGCCGAAGGGCACCGGCGCGGTAAAAGAGATGCGCCTGCGCACGCTCACGGATGTTCCCTTCAAGGTGACGGGGGTTGAACCGGTGCAGCCGGGCAGCGAGGACAAGCCGTTCCCGGGCCTGCGGCTGGAGTCGGTTCTGCTGCCCGAGAGCGAGTGGCAAAAGGCGGGGCACGCGGAGTATGTCATCCGGATAACGGTAGGGCCGGACATGCCGCCGGGGCCCTTCGATCTGGGTGCCTATATTTCCACGGACATCAAGCGGTTCCGGTTTCTGCGGGTTCCGCTGCATGGCACGGTGGAGGCGCCGTACAAAGTGGAATTGCCCTCCAATCTGCGTTTCGTCGTGATTCAGGCCGGGGCGGCCGATGCGCGGGTGAAGGTGACCGCCGGGGAACCGGCGGGCATTGAAAGCGCAACCGCCGAAAGTGGTACAGTTACTGTGTCGGGCCGGGATATTCCCGGCGGATTGGAACTGGTGTTTGTGCCGGCAACGGGGCTTGCCGCGGGACGGCACGACGACAGGGTCAAGGTTCGGCTGCGGGTGGGCGACAAGACGTTTGAGGAACTGTTCGAGGTTCGGGTGTTTGCCGGGGCCGCCCCCAAGACGGAACCGTAAGGAAGGCTCTCATATGGCACTGTTTGGAAGAGGGAATGACAATGCGTCCCCTCCGCCGCCAAAGGAAACGGTTTTTCCGCTGACACCGCGCAAGGCCTACTGTGCGGTGTGCCATGCGGAAAAGGTTTTTACCAAGATGTGGCGGCGCTCGGGGATGATGACAAAATGCCCCTGCTGCGGCCAGGTATTTGACAACCCCGCGCCGCTGTACAAGCTCGTCCAGCCGGCCTGTCCGCGCTGCGAGGAACCACTGGAGCAGCCCGGCTTTGACTACGGTCTTTGCGACGGCTGCGGATCGAAATTCGAATTGATCGAGGGGACCAAGCCGGGGCTTATCCCCAATCTCAGGCAACGTCAGGAACGGGACAAATACGGCAAGTCCAGGAGCGTTTTGTAATGGCGAAAGACGAGGGTGCGCTGCGCGAGCTGGCCGCAACGTTCGGCCAGGAACATGTGTTCGCTTTTTGGGGGCAACTGAACGCGCAGGAGCGGGCCGGACTGCTGGCGCAGTTGGACCAGGTCGATTTTCCGCTGATGGAGCGCCTGGCGCGGGAGTGGGTGCTGAACCAGCCCGCTGCGGAGGTGTTCAGGGACATTGCGCCGGTGCCGGTGTTTCCGGTGGCGTCCAGGGAGGACCCCGCGGCGCGGGAGGCCTGGGACGCCGGCGAGGAACAGTTGCGCGCGGGACGGGTCGGTATCTTTCTTGTGGCGGGGGGACAGGGCACCCGGCTCGGATTCCCGGGCCCCAAGGGCTGTTATCCGATAGGGCCAATCACGCAGAAGACCATATTTCAATACCACGCGGAGAAGATCAACAATCTTGAACGCCGTTACGGCTGTGTGATCCCGTGGTACATCATGGTGAGCGAGACGAATGAGGCGGCCACGCGGGAGTATTTTGAGGCCAACCGCTACTTCGGCCTTTCATCGCAGGCCGTGACGTTTCTCCGGCAGCGGATGGTTCCCTGCATGGACGAGAAGGGGCGCTTTATGCTTGAGGCGCCGGGCAGGCTGGCCATGAATCCCAACGGGCACGGCGGATGCATCCCGGCCATGGTGGAGACGGGGGTGATTGAGGATGCGCGGCGGCGCGGCGTGGAAATGCTCAGCTACTTCCAGGTGGACAATTGGGCGGTAAAGGTGGCCGATCCGTTCTTCATCGGGTACCATGCGCTGAACAACGCCGCGATGTCGTCCAAGATACACCGGAAAACCGAGCCGCGCGAGGCCGTGGGCGTGCATTGCCTTTGCGACGGCGTGTACCGCGTGATTGAATACAGCGAACTGGACATCTATCCGCAACTGCTCGAGACCGACGCCGGCGGGGATGTGGTGTACTATGCGGGGAATCCGGCCATGCACATTATGTCCACCGACTTTGTGCAAAGCACCTATGACCGTTTTTCCGAATTTCCATGGCATCTGGCGCACAAGAAGATTGCCTTTATCGACGGCTGCGGACAGTTGGTCAAGCCGGACAAGCCCAACGGGTTCAAGTTCGAGACCTTCGTTTTCGACGCGCTCCGGTTCACGACGCACCCGCCGGTCGCGCTGGAAATTGGGCGGCTGGGTGAATATACGCCGACCAAGCAGTTTGACGGCGACAACAGCGTCGTGGCGGCGCGCCAGAGCATGGCAAACCTGTGGGGTGGCTGGCTGGAACGGGTTGGCTGCATTGTGCCGCGCACGACGGACGGCAATGTGGCCGTGCCCGTCGAAATCAGCCCGGCGTTTGCGCTGGACGAGGACGAATTCCGCGCATTTCACCGGGGCGAATCCTGGGAAGTCGGGGACGGCATCGCCATCGCCGCCGACGGCGCGGTGACACGGCCGGCACAGGCAAATTAGACGCGCCGGACACACCGGCGCACCCGCGCGGCGCAGGGATGCACGCGCACGCATGCATCCCGTGGTGTCGCGTGCAGTCCGGCTGTGATGTGTTGTGCCCGGCACCGCGCAAACACAACACGAAACACGGCACAAAACTTGAAATGCCCCGCCGTCAATTGCTATATTACCGCCGCCTTCCGGGGAGCAAATCCCCGGTGTTGCGGAGACGTAGTTCAGTTGGTTAGAACGCCGGCCTGTCACGCCGGAGGTCGCGGGTTCGAGTCCCGTCGTCTCCGCCATTTTTATGTCTTGCCGTATCTTGCAAACCCCCTCCAATACTAGACGAAACGCATTCTTTGCGGATTGTTGTAGTTCTATCCAAAACGGGGTTATTATCGCCAATCTTTGCCGCGTTACCCCTCGGATTGTCCAAGTCGTATGTAACATTTGGGGTAACGGAATTCGCCACCATTTCCGCCCCGTTGCGCATCCCCGCCCCCATGCCGGGCAATTTGTCCACCGCGCCCGCAATGTCCAGCAACCCCAAATGCGTGTACACGTTCGTCGTCAATTTCCTGTACCGTGCGGGTTCGTCTCGGTGCGATTAACATTCGCAATCACGTTGCCAAGA
>CAZOMH010000606.1:0-3234 GCA_964580415.1 uncultured Nitrospirales bacterium | reverse complement strand
CCGCGCCGTTGCGCGCCCTGCCGACAAACGTGTACGGCGCGTTGTGGTTGAGTTTGGCGGAACTCCATCCCGAGGCGGTCTGAATCCAGCCCGAATTGAGCCCCTGCGTCTGGTTCACCAGGTAGACACCCGACTGTCCCTGCGCGAGGTTGGCGGGAACCGGGTCCACCGTTACCTGAATGCTGTTCTTGGTGACCTGCGGGAACAGCAGACCGGTTGGTTTCTGGGCGAGCGTCCAGGCAGTGAACACCGCCGTCGACGGGCTGTCCCCCTCCTCACCGGTTGCGGCCACCCGGAACGAGTAAGGCATGTTGGCGCTCAGGCCGTCCTGCCGCCACGCCGTGGTGTTGGCGGTCAATGTCGCACGCAATGTGGTCGGCGTGCCGGTTCCAGTGTCCGCCCAGAGCCGGAAGGCCGTTTCCGTCGTTGAAAGGTCTTGCCAGGTCCACAGAATGGAATTCGTGCCCAGAACCACGGCGCTTGGATTGGCCGGACTTGTGGGTGGCAGGGCGATGGCCCACAGTTCAGTCCCGCGGTCCGTGCCGTCCGTGGCCGTAAAGATGAGGCTGTCTCCCGCCTTGGTCAAATCCGCCGGGTTGGAACTGCCCGGCCCGGGGGCGAGGTCCGCAAGGCGTACCGTCGTTTCCTCCGTGCCGCGTGTAACCCACAATTCCGTGCCTGTCGTGTCGTCGGCGGCAGCAAAGTACACCGCATCGTTGCAGGTGTACAGGGCATGGGGCAGCGACCCGGAAGCATCGGCGTAACGTCCGCCGACTTCACGCACTGTCCTGCTGCTGATGTCCTTTACCAGCACCGTGTTGGCCGTCGTGCCGTCGGTCTTCCACAACTCAATGCCGTGCATGTCGTCGGCCGCGTCAAAATAGAGTTCATTCCCCCGGATCGCCCAGGACATGTCAAGAACAATCCCCCCGGTCTCTCCCGGAACGAATTCCTTCACCAGCACCGTGTTGACCGCGGTGCCATCGCTCTTCCAAAGCTCAAATCCGTGGCCGGATTGCTCGGCGCCAAGAACAACCCGGCCGTTCATCATTGGCAGGCGGAGCGGGTACAAACTCACCGAAACATCCATGTCCGTAAGTCGGTAGTACCGGCTATTGGCCGCGTCAAAGCCCCACAGGGGGGAGGGATATACGGGGGACCGATCGACCTCACGCGAAACGTAACACAGGTATGTGTTTACAGAAGTCAGGCCCATGCCTGAACCGGCAACAAGCTGTTTCGTGCCCTGCGATGTTCCGTCGCTCGTCCACAGGTGGGCCTCGTCAGAAAAGTACAGTGTCGAACCGACAGGGGTAAGCGATTCCGCGGTGCCCGTCTTAATCCTCGATGTGCCTCCGGCCGTGCCGTCACTTTTCCAAAGGCAACTGCCGGTGCTCACAAACAATGTCGAGCCGATGGAAGTCATATCAGAAATGCCGGTATTCCCCAAAGATGCGACTATCTGGGTGCCCTGTGCGGTGCCGTCGCTCTTCCACAGGTCCAAGGCTGGCTTTCCTGAAGTCCACGCCCCAAAATACAGGAAGGAACCCATGACAGCGGAGGTTCTACCGTTGGTATTGTCATCACCTTCATAGCACACGTCGAGCGGCGCGATGCGCGCGGTGCCGGCCAGCGTCCCGTCAGTGCGCCAAAGACCCGGTTTGCCCGTATCGTCCGTTGCCGCCAGCAGCGTGCAGGAACCGACCGTTCCCAATATGTGCGGGTCCGGTGCAATCACGGTGCCCGACGGCGTACAGGCGTCCTCTATGGCCACTGTTCCCGGCCCGGTGCCGTCGCTCTTCCACAGGTGATCGCCCGCCCAGAAATACAGGGTATTGCCCGAAACAACTTTCCACCTCGGTTTGTCAACGGCCTTGACCGGAACCGTTCCTTCGACGGTGCCGTCGGTTCGCCAGAGCCCCCCGACGGACCAGAAGAACAGCTTTGAATCAAAGATTATGAAATCGCTTATGTAACCATCACCCGTCCCTCCCCCCAGGGGTATCGGAGCGGCCGTCGGGCTGTCAACCCGGCAAAGCCCGCCCAGGCCGCCGAAATACAGGACGTTTTCCATCATGATCGCCGAACTTAGAGCAGTGATCGCCTGGATTCGCTCGGCAGTAAGCCCGTTGGTTCTCCAAACACCATTGTCCAAACCGGGAACCACGCCAACAACGGAAAAATAGCAGGTGTCTCCCTGTCGGCCCAACGGTTTTATCGACTCGATCGGTCCACTGGGATAGAATGCGTTAATCATGAAAGTGCCTGCGCTGGTGCCGTCGCTCCGCCACAACCGGCAGCCGTGAACGCCGTCATCGCCCAAGAAGTACAGCAGTGACGCACCGGAAAGCGTCTCGTCATTGACGATACGCACCAGGCCATCTCCGACGCCGGGTTTCACGTCCTTGACCAGACCTGTGCCCGCCGCCGTGCCGTCGGTTTTCCACAGTTCAGTGTCTTGGGTGATGTCTGAGCAGGCAAAGTAGAGCGTGTTTCCAACAAATGTCGGCTGGAGCTGCGAAAAGTCCAAATACGAATTTGGCGGCGAGATGGCAGCCACTTTTGCCCTGCCTGCCTTGGTCCCGTCAGTCTTGTAAATCCAAGAAGTGCCGCTTCCGTCCACCACCGAAAAATACGTACAAGTGCCGGAGAAATGGAGTCCAAACTTCGGATTAATAGTGCCCAGATAGGGATCGTCCACAACGCGCCACGAACCGGCCGAAGTAAAGTCGGTGCGCCAGATTTGGTATCGCTTTGCGTCGTCATAGGCAAAGAAGAGAATCGCGTCGCCCAGTTCGACGACTGAATACGTCCCGACCATGAAATCAATGTCCAAACCCAAATGCAGATCCTGTACCGGAACAGTGCCGGCCGGCGTGCCGTCCGTTCGAAACCATGCACCATATGCCGTGTTATAATAAGGCCTTTTCCAGAAATACGCCACGTTTCCGCGTTTCAGGAAATGGCTGATGAACGCACCCCTTGAGCCATTGGCGCAGGTTGGGGCAAGGTTGGCAAGCAGCGCCGTGCCCGCCAAAGTGCCGTCGGTCGTCCACAGTTGATTGCCGTTGGCATCGTCCCGCGCCTGGAAAAGCAGCCTGTCGCCGAAGTCGCATAGAAACCCGGCATCACGGGGGTACTGCCGTACGCCGCAGGCTCCGGTGCTTCCCAGCAGCCTATACGGCGCGCTTTCCGCCGAGGCCCACTCCGCGCACAGCAGCAGGGCCAGAACCA
>CAZOMH010000605.1:0-3242 GCA_964580415.1 uncultured Nitrospirales bacterium | reverse complement strand
ACACCCCCCTGGAGTCCCAGCGCGTCTGGCGACCGTAGGGGACGTGCATGCCGAGACCCAACGCCAGATCTTGTTCCTTTACCGTTAACGGCCAGGCTAGCGCAAACGCCGGCAATACGCTCCACGGCCTTTCCGTCTCAGTATTTCCGAGGATGCCGCTGTAGTCGGCGTGACTGTACCCGGCCAGCGCGGAGAATTGCACCTCGCGCGACGGGACGTCAACCAAATTGGCCGGGTTGTAAAACACCGCCGACGCGTCGTCGACCCAAACAGTGTCCTTGCCCGCCTTGCCCAAAGCGGCCGCCGTGTCAGGGGGGTTGCGGAAACCGTCCGCCCATACGGTTTGCGCCAAAATTCCTGCGGCCGCCCAAGCGGAACCCCTTAAAATACCCAGTCGCGTCATAGGTGTTGATCTCCTAACTCGTTGCAAACTGTACAATTCCGAACAGTTCTTTGTGACATGCCTACATTTAGCACTGTCCGTGCCACATCGTCTGCAACTTGGTTTTATGGACAGGAATGCCGACTTCGAGTTGAAATAATAGTATTTTTGCGTGTTGGTTTTGTTCCCGTGCGTGTCCAAAAACGTACACACGTACACTCTTGCGCATTTTTTCCACGCTCTCCTCGGAAGGGTTTTGTCCAGTTTTGAACTTTGAGATGGACAACCCTTTGTTCGGGTGCGAGAATCTATGAACTTTAATGAATAAGAACAAAGGCTATCTAAATGATGACCGTCGTGCCGTTGTTACAGGGATCGGGGTGGTGGCGGCCAATGGCATAGGAATGGATGACTTTTGGCGGACAATGACCGGAGGACAGTCGGGGGTTGGGTCGATTACACTCTTCGACGCTTCCAAGTTTCCGAACCGGATTGCCGCCGAGGTCAAGGGGTTCGATCCCAAGATCCATCTGTCGCCTTCTGTCAAATGGAAACGCATGGGACGGCATACGCATTTTGCCTTGGCCGCATTGGACATGGCGGTGGCGGACGCGGCGGTGCGCGACGTCATGGCGGACTCCGCACGTCCCGTGAGCGTCGTTATCGGTGTCAGCACCAGTGCCATTGAGTTGGTGCAGGGGGTTGCTTACATCGTGCAGGATGGGGAGGCAACCCGGGTGCGTCCGGGGCTGGTCTGGGCCTCACAACCCCATGCCGTGTCAGCCACGTTAGCCGAATATCTGGGAACGCGGGTCGCGTTCCAAACGGTGGCGACGGCGTGCAAGGCCGGGTCGGACGCGGTGCTGGCGGCAGCCACCGCGATTCGGATGGGGCGTGCGGACATTGCGATTGCCGGCGGAACCGACGCGTCGATTACCGCAACCACCTGTGGCGCCTTCTGCGCGAGCCGGCTGCTCTCGGTCCGCAACGATGACCCGCAACATGCCAGCCGTCCCTTTGACCGTGACCGTGACGGTGGCGTGTTGGGTGAAGGAGCGGGGGTTGTTGTGCTTGAAAGTTTGGCGCATGCGCGTGCCCGCGGAGCGCGCATCTGGCTGGAAATATGTGGCGGCGTGTCGCATCCCGATGCGTTCGGCACACCGGCGGGTAGTGGTCTGGGCACCTGTATGACATTGTCCCTGGCCAACGCGCGGTTGAGTGGGGAGGCGATTGACTATGTGTGCGCGCACGGGCCGAGCGACCCGGTCATTGACCGCGTGGAGACGGCCATGATCCGCAACACGTTCGGCCGCCATGCCTACCGTATCCCGGTCTCTTCCATCAAAGGGGTCACCGGCAATCCGCTGGCGGCCGCCGGCCCCATGGAACTGATCGCGTGCGCGCTCGCGATGCGCGACGACCTGATCCCCCCGACGGCCAACTACACGACGCCCGACCCGGCGTGTGATCTCGATTATGTGCCGCACGTGCGGCGGGCGCGGATCGAACACGCGCTCATCAACGTCCACGGCATGGGCGGCGGCAACACCACGCTTATCGTCCGAAGACCCCCGACATGACAAACCTCTTCCTCATCGCGTTGCGGGTCGTTATCACGATCAATCTCTTGCTGGGGCTGGTTGTGCTACTCACCCATCTGCGGCGGGAGGCTAACCGTGTCTTTGCCATCCTTTCGCTCGTGTTCGCACTCTGGCTGTCCTGCCAATATTTCGGTTCGACGGTGACGGACGAGGTGTGGCTGGCATTCTGGATCCGTCAGGCCTGCGCCACAAGCGTGTTCATCCCTTTAATTTTTCATCTGTTGCGCGACACGGTGGCGCAGCCGGATAAAAGACTTGCCAGCCTGTTGCGCCGCTCGTGGCTGTGGGGCGTGGCGGCGGTCGCCACCGCCGTGCTGTGTCAGACCCGGTTTTTCCTCGTCGGCGCGCGGCTCCCGGCTGAGGCCGATGCACTCGCGGAACCGTTCTACGGTTCGGGCTTTGTATGGTTTGTTCTCTTCTGGATCGTTTCCGTGGTGGATCTGGTGTGGAGCTTTTTCCGTTCGCTGTCGCGTGCGGAAGGGGTTTGCCGCATGGAGCTGCAGTTCATGACGCTCGGCTCGTTTTTCGGGCTTGTCCCAGGCGTCCTGATTGTGTTGGTAGTCCCTCTGCTCACGGGATCATCGCAAAGCGCGCGGTTTGCGCCGATCGCGGTCGTGATCTGGCACAGCGTGATTGCCTACGGCATCGCCACCCGCCATATCATGGGTATTGGCGAATTCTTGCGGCGTGCCGTCACGGTTATGTTTCTGGCCGGCTTTCTGACCATGCTGTATGTCCTCACGTTCCGCCTTGCGCAATGCCTGCCGTTGGCGTCGGACGACCTGAGGAAGACCGCCGCCCATGTGGTCGCCGCCATCGCGGTCGCTCTGACCCTCGCGCCGGCGAATGCCTTCCTCCGGCGCGGAACCGACCGCCTGTTCGACGACGGGCACGACGAGCTGTCCCGCCTGTTGCACCAGGGGGGCGATCTGGCGCGGTCCATCACCACCGTCGACACGTTGTTCCATGATTTTGGACGCTTGCTGCAGGAGTCGCTCGAACTTTCCCATGTGCGCGTCTACTTGCGGTCCGGGGCGCAGTTTGTGCTGCACGCGCACATGGGCGCGGTCGAGGGCACCAAGGAGGTCGGCGAGGCAGAACCTTTGCCGCGCGCCTTGCAGGCCGGGCGTTATCCCCTGCTGCGCGACGTGCTGCGGCGGGCCGGGGGCACACCGTTGCAGCGGCAAGCCGATCATGACCTGTCCCGGTTGGACGCCGAGGCAGCCGTCGCCCTGCACTCCAAGAACGGGATGGTCGGT
>CAZOMH010000604.1:0-3253 GCA_964580415.1 uncultured Nitrospirales bacterium | reverse complement strand
GACGGTCGCGACCAGGCCCCAGTAGGACTTTACGACGTCGCCCACGGTCTTGAGCATGGCCAGCTTGACCTGGGCGTCGCTCATGGTGCGCATGTTTCTTGCCTGCTGTATGCGCACCGTGTTGTAATTCTTGCCGAAGCCGCGCAGGATGGGCTGGGTGAGGGTCAGGCCCAGCATGGAGTTGTACTGCCTGCCGAGGTTGCCGTAGGTGCTTTCCTCGTCGCCCCACGTGCCCTGCACCGCATACTGCGTGCCGTAGACCAGTTTGCCGCCGATACCGACCATGCGCTCGTCCATCGTTTGCCCGATGGCGTCCACTCCGGTGATGGCCTGAATTTGGGGATTTGTGGCGGCCAGCGCGCGCGAACGCTTCAGCGAAAGCTGCACCATCGGATCGAACATGCCCCTGGCCGTGTAGATGTCCGCATCGGCCTTGCCCGGTTCCATGGAGGCGATGATAATATCGGGGTTTTGCCGGAGCGCCAACTGGACAACGTCGTCAAGGCTCATGCGCACCTGGGTGCGGTTCAACTGGTCCTGCGCCGCTTTCTGCAGCGCGCCGAGATCAATCAGGTTGGCCGATATCTGTTCCTTGAGGCCCGCCGTGTCAGCGGCGGCGGCCTCATCGGCCGGCGCGGCGGCTTCCACCGCGGGGACGGGAGCCGGGGTCGCTTCGTCTGCGCTGAACGCGGGACAGGCCATGCAGACTGCTGCGGTGCCTGCGGCGAGGGTCCGTAACAGCTTGAGTGAACGCATCTGTCATTTCTCCCATTGACCGGCATCAATGCCGCGGGTGCTGTGGAAAGGCGGGGACAAACATCCCCGGTTGACAACGGGATGAGTCTACCCGATGGGCCTTGAACAGTCAATCCGTGCGCCCCCAATCCGCACTCAATTTTCGGCTGGTTGCAGGGAAACCCAATAAGCACGCGCTTTGTGGCTGCGGCGGGGACGCCGCAGCCGCGAAACGTATCCCCATGCGCCATCCCGTCACAGACAATTCTTGCGTGCGGATTTTGGTGCGCGGGGAGAAGGGGGCCGGATTACCGCGTGCGCAGGTTGCCGGGGTCGATGCCCGCCTGACGCATGGCGTGCTCTTCAAACTGGTGTACCCGTGCGGCAAACAGGCGCTGCAACTCGGCCAGCGTGCCGTCCAGCGCGGCCTGTTCCTCCGCGCTGAGGTTCCCCCTCGTCTTCTCGCGCAGCATGGCCAGAATGTCAATGGTGAACTTGGCCTGGTCCAGATTGACCATCACCTGTCCACCCTCCTGCTGCGGAATGACACCCAGGGAAAACATGGTCTGCGTGGCCAGACTGCTCAGGAGCGCGTCGAAGTTGGCCTCGTACGGCTCTTCCTCTTCCCCGCCGGTCTCACCGTCCTCCGGTGCGGGGCTCTCCGGCTCCCGCACGGGCAAATCGGGCTCAACGGGCCTTTCAGACGCCGTTTCGACGGCGGGCGGCACGCCGACGGAACCCGCAGCACGCCCCGCGGCTTCCGCCTCAATGCGTTTCTGCAGTTCTTCCTTCTCCCGCTGGGCACGGGCCTTCCAGTCTTCGTCGATGAAGATATTGGGCGCGTCCGCCATGACCGCTGCTCCTTTGGGCACAACGCAAATATCCCCGCCGCGCCCCGGTCCCTGCCGCATCACATAAATGCAGACCTGCGGACACAGGGGCGCAGCGGGAAAACGCCGCCCGGCGGTTCCGACTATTTGTTCTTGTGCCGGTTCGCCCGTGCGCGTTTCTTGCGTTTGTGCTTGTTGATTTTCGCTTTGCGAACTTTTCTTCCGCCTGCCACGCCGAATCCCTCCTTGAGTTGGGTTTCTTCGGTCCTAGTATTGTGTAAGTCCATCCCGCACGGGGAAACGCATGCTAGCGCCGCCACTCCTCAAAGGGAAGCGCATAGTCCAGCAGTTCCTCGGGCCGGAAATACAGTGCAATCTCGCGAAGCGCCGTTTCGGGCGCATCCGACGCATGAATCAGGTTCTTTTGCTGGCTCAGGCCAAAATCGCCGCGAATGGTGCCCACGTCTGCGTTCACGCAGTTCGTGGCACCGTTCATCTTGCGCACCTGCGCCACGGCGTCCTTGCCCTGCCACACCATCTGCACGGTCGGCCCCGAAGTCACAAAGGCAACCAAATCCCCGAAAAACGGCTTGCCCGCGTGCTCTTCGTAATGCTTTTCAGCCACCGTCCGGGTCAGCACCTGCATCTTGAGACCGACCAGCTTGAGACCGCGCCGTTCAAAGCGCGCGATGCACTCGCCCACCAGGCCGCGCCCGACGCCGTCGGGCTTGATCATGACAAAGGTACGTTCCACCGTGCAGATATCCTGATTCCGCAGCCCCTGTTCCGAAAGAACCCTGTTTTGCCGACGGACACAAATCATGCGCCGACAACGGGTTGGGAACCGGTTCACACAAACCGGCTATTCATCTCCGGGGATGCGGCCCACAAGCATAGCAAATTTCGGCCCCGCGCCGCAACCAAAGGTCCGCGAACACGTTGCGGGCGCTTTTGGAAGCCGGTCTTCACGGAAATACCGTGGCTTCGTCCGGGGCGAATAACAGGCGCGTGGCATGCAAAGTCCGGACGTTCAACGCCAGGCGGGATGCCCTGGGGACATGGGACACGAAAAGAACCCCTTTGGGACTCGCTGAAAAGAAAGGCTTCTATCGGGTCCTTTCGGTCCTTGCCCCGGACCGGAAACAGGACGAATCCACCGCCGCATGTTGTGTCACCGCGGACGAAACGCCTTATTCGATCCTCGTTCCCGCGGGTATGACCCCGTTCTTGAACACGACCACGATGCCGTCACGGATGGCGTAGCCGTCCCCGTCACAGTCCTTCAGCTTGTCGGAACCGCGGATGACGACGTTGTCTCCAATACGCGCGTTGTGGTCGATAATCGCCTGTTTGATCTTGGCATTGCGTCCGATGCCGATGGGGGGCTTGTCTTTGGGCGGGGTGGGGCCCTCGAAATAATCCGCGCCGAGCACGATGCTGCGCTCGACCACGGCGCCGGGCCGGATCGTGCTGCGGATCCCGATAATACTGTCGCGCACCGTGGCGTTGTCGATGCGCGTGCCGCTGCACACAATCGCATCGTCCACCTTTGAATTAAGGATCTTTACGCCCGGTAGCATGCGTGCGTGCGTGTAGATGACGTGCTCGGGATCATGGAATTCGAAGGGCGGGTCCGGCGTGGTCATTGCCATGGAGACGTCGAAGTAGGAGCGCACCGTGCCGATGTC
>CAZOMH010000603.1:0-3253 GCA_964580415.1 uncultured Nitrospirales bacterium | reverse complement strand
GCTGCGGCGCACGATGAAGGATGCCCCGCGACCCTACCGCGTCACCGGATACCCCGTCCTGCCCGCGATATTCGTCCTCTTTTGCCTCGTACTCGTCGTCGTTACCGTCATAGAACGCCCCCGCGACGCCGGTCTCGGCCTTGGCCTCATCCTTGCCGGCCTCCCCTTCTACTTCCACTGGCGCAAACGCCTGCCCGGCTGAAACGCGCAGGGTGCCCGGAATTCCGCGGGGATTGCTTGCATTCGGAACGGCGCGCTTACTAGACTGTTCCACAGTTTTGGGTTGAAATAGGAAAGGGAGTGTTTATGCGTCGCATTACCTTGCCCGTCCTGCTGGTGTTTGTTTCCCTTCAAGCGTCCGCGGAACCCCGTGTGCTGCGCGTGCCCGCGGATTATCCCACACTGGCCGCAGCCGTCGAAGCGGCCGCTCCCGGCGACACCGTCGCCCTCGCGCCGGGCACCTATCCCCAAACACCAAAGCTGACCATCGCCAAGCCCCTCCAGATACAGGGCGAGGCCGCGGAATCGACCATCATTCAAACTGTTGAAGACAAAGATGACCTGCTGACGGTGGACGGCGTGGACGGATTCCGAATGGAGGGCGTGACGGTGGAATACACCGGCCCGCGCCCGGCTGACGGCAGGACCGCGTTTCCGAGCCTGCTCTATGTTCTTGGCGGTCGGGTCGAAGTGGTCAACTGCACCTTCCGAAACAGTGCCGGATTCGGTGTTCTCCTCAAGAAGGGGGCAAACGGAATAATTCGCCACTGTCGCGCCGAGAACAACGTCACCATCGGTATCTACGCGAAGGAGGCGGGCACCGCTGCAACCATAACGGACAGCGATGCGGTCAAGAACAGCGGCCTCGGAATCATGGCCTACGAGGGTGCTGTGGCAACAATCGAGGGAAATCGCTGCTCGGAAAACGGCGAAAATGGTATTACCATCACCAAATGCCCACACGGCGAAAACATTGTGCGGAACAACACCTGCGACAAGAACCGGAAAAACGGGATCCGCGCCAGCATCAATTCCAAAGTGCTCTTTGACCAAAACATATGCCGCGAAAATGCCGAGTGCGGCGTGGCCATTGACACGGGAAGCTCCGGCACCGTGTCCGGCAACACATGCAGCGGCAATCGGCAGGGGATCGGCGTCTCTTCCTTCGGCACGGCGGCGACGGTTGAAAAGAACACTTGTTCAGGAAACACGGAGGCGGGCATTGCGGCATGCTTTGCGTCGAAGGCCACCGTAAGCGGAAATGTCTGTTCCGACAATCCCGGTGCCGGCATCTGGGTTTCCCACTGGGAAACATCAGCGGAACTGCTGAACAACGTCTGCAACGCCAACAAAAACAGCGGCATTAGCATAAATCAGGGCGGTCATGCCTCCGTCCATGGAAATGAATGCACCAAGAACGCTTACTGCGGGGTGTTTGTTTCCGATGAGGAATCCCAGGCGGACAGCTCCGAAAACCGTCTGGCAGACAACGCCCGAGGCGACACCAGTACTGAACCGGGGGTGCCGGGCCGACTTGAATACCAGGTGCGTGAGTTTGAAATCGGCAGTGCTTTCTTTCGCGGCCAGACCGCATATCTTGAACGCATCGCCGTGCGGCTGCGCAAATATCAGAGCCGTTATCCGGACGGCGGTTGGCAGTTGTTCTATTTCTACAACGGATTGCTGCACGGCAACGACGGATTCAACGTGCATAAGCGCCCCGATTTCCGCGTCGCCCTGGAGAAATGGGCGGCCGAATATCCGGACAGCTGCACCCCCCGTATCGCGCTGGTCATGACGCACAGGGACTATGCATGGGATGCCCGTGGCATCGGATGGGCCTCCGAGGTGACACCGGAAGGACGGAAGGGATTTAAGGAACACCTGAACACGGCGGAAAAATGGTGTGTCGAAGCGGAAGCCAAACCCGACAAGGACCCCTATCTTTATGCCGCATGGATCGGCGTGGCCTTGGGGCAAGGGGTGTCTAAAGCGACACTAACAAGCCTTATGGACAAGGGCTTGGCAATCGATCCCGCCTGCTTCAGTCTCTATTCGAGCTATTGCCAGACGCTGTGGCCGCGCTGGGGTGGAAGCCGTGCGGAAATTCGCGATTTCTTCAACATGGTCCATGACCGCACCAAGGCGACCATGGGCGAGAAGATGTACGCCTTTGTCGTTGACGGCGAGTTCTGCCCTGGTGCGGTGTATGGCGACTCGGGCGACTGGGACCGGATCAAGGCCGGTTTTGACCAGATTCTTCAGGAGTTTCCCCAGTCATGGTACTACCAGAATCGTTACTGTCTCCTGGCCTGCGTATTTAACGACAAGGAAAAGGCGCGCGAACTCTTCGACAAGATTGGCGACAGCCCGGATTACAGCGCATGGCTTGACAAGGAAGCGAATTTCCGGGGAGCGCGACGCTGGGCCCGCTCCGGGGGCCCCCTGCCGGACTTTTTCCGCGTGGAGGGCCATCCGCCGGGCAATGCGGATGAGCACGGTTCCGGCCCCGTCCCTGATTTCTATGCCCTGTCGGGATTGTCGAAAAAGCAGGTTGCCAGCGGGCTCCTTGCCGCTGCCGCCGGGCTGTTCTTCGTGGGCTTTCTGCTGATCTTCCTGATCGTGTATCTGAGCCGGAGAAAGTCAGTCCGACGGTAAACGGGCGGAGGGGCCTTTTTGCGGGACCTCCTTCGGCAGGCATGCCCGGTCTCAGCCGGGGTGCGCCTTCTTGTAGTCCCGGCACAAGAAGGGGCACGTGGCGCACCAGTTCTCAAATTCGGGTGTTGCGGCCCGATCATCGAGCACAAACCGGCGCAAATACCGCATCTTCTCGCCGTTCCAGACGTCTTCAAAGGGGTCGCGGACCAGATTGCCCACGGCACATCCGGGGTCATGCACCTGGCAGCAGACATGCGCGTCGCCGTTGGCGTTGACCACCAGTGTGTCCCACATCTGCCGGCATTCCGTCGGTACCGGTGCCCGTCCGCTCGCATCCACCGAAGTGACCAGCGCCGTTCCGTGTTTCTCGCGGGCGCGGTCGGACACCCATTCCTCGCGAAACTCTTCCGGCATGCCAAACACTTCCTGCAACTCGAAGTCCGCTCCGATGGAAGCGGCCAGCGCCTGTGCCTGCGCCACCTCGTGCTGGTTGATCCGGTTCAGGATCATTTTGTAGCAGATGCGCGGCGTGTTCATGCCAAGGCGGTTGCGCACGCGCACCAGCCCCGACAGGTTGCGGACTGCCCGCTCGAAG
>CAZOMH010000602.1:0-3263 GCA_964580415.1 uncultured Nitrospirales bacterium | reverse complement strand
GCCCTTTATGACACCTTTTCCGTGCGGGTGACCGACGCGCAGGCGCGCGATGACCGGCGCGCCTACTATTTTGCGCTGCGCCAGTACATCCATTCCGTCCCCGACGGCTATATGGAGACGAGCGACGAGGAAAACTTCCGGCAGGAAGCCGTCGGCGGCGGTTTCGGCATCTCGGTGGCCCCCCTCGACAACGACATTGTGGTCGTGTACCGCATCAGCAAAGGGGGCGACGCCGAAAAAGCGGGCATCAAGTGGGGCGCCCAGATCACCCAGTGGAATGACAAACCCATCCGCGAGGCGCTCAAGACCGCGCCTGAATTCTGGAGCCAAACCTCCGCGGCAACCTATGTCGGTCACATGCTTGACCGGTGCATGTTCCTGACCCGGGGACCGATGGGCGCCACCGCCAAGGTCACATTCAAGAACCGCGATGCGGAGAAGCCGCAAACCGTCACCTTGACCGCCCGGGATGACAAGTACGCCGACTTTGGCGATGTAGTCCATTATTCCCGCGATTTCAGCGAGATGGAGTCCCCCTTTGAAGGCCGGACCCTGCCGGGCGGCTACGGGTACATCAATATACTGTCCCAATCCACCACGCTCATGACCCCGTTCCCCGACCGCGCCTTCAAGAAAGCGGTCGAAAAACTCAACACGGACCACGTCCCCGGCCTTGTCCTCGACCTGCGCGGCAATGAAGGCGGCAACATGGCGCTGGCGAAAGCCTATGCCGGACATTTTGTGGATGCCAAACGCGACCTGGGAAAACTGGTTGCCTATGACGCGAAGAAGGGGGGATTTGCCCTCAGCGAGCAGGAAGATATCGTTGTCGAACCGCGCCAGCCCCACTATGACGGGCGCATTGTCGTGCTCGTCCACCGGTCCACCCGCGACAGCGGCCAAATCATCGCCCGCGCCCTGCAGGGACAGGCCAACGTTGTCATCCTGGGTGTCCTGGGCACCGAGGGCTCGCTGGCACAGGTCGGCGGCGAAATCACCATGCCCGGCGGATACGTGCTGCACTATCCCGTCGGCCGCTATGTTGACGACAAAGGCAGTGTGCTGATTACGACCGACGCCGAAGGCGACGGCGGTGTCCAGCCCGACATCGTCATCCCGGCCACAGTGGGCCTGTTCGAGGCCCAGTTCACCCAGTCGCGGGATTCCCTGCTCGACGCCGCGCTTGCGGAACTCAAACGGCAGACGACTGCCAAGAAGTAGTTGCCCCCTTTGCTTTCCGCATCCAATCTCCGCGTTTTCACCCCCCTTACTTATTGTATGACGTCAAACAGTTATCTTGACTTTTGAGGGTGGAAGGGTTGACAATTTTTCGGGGGGCGTGCTATATTCGCCTTACTTGGGACGGGAACTGGGCATGGCGTTTGCGTATTAAGAAAGTGTTGACGGAAAATCGACGGCTGGTAGTACGACGGAGCGATGCCCGCTCCATTTGGTAGTTCTCAGGGAGCTGATGCTTGTGATGAAAACGTGGACAGTGATGCTTATACCCCATGACCGGGGTGGCTCGCACACGGTAACACTCTGCAATCTCCATTTTTGGGCGCTTGCAGGGTTGCTCGTCACACTCTCGTTTGTCTCCGCTTTCTTTTACCAGCGAAACTCCGAATTGTTACGCCGAACTGAACTACTACGTCAATCTAACCGCGCGCTGGAACTGTATAATTCCCGAATCCCCGAAGTCGTCCAGCCCGCCACCACCTCCCGGGACGAAGTGCGCCAGGTGGAAACCCGGCTTCGCTCGGAATATGACGCCAGCATCGCGGCCATAACGGCCGAGTTGGGCGCGCTTTACGAAATGGAAACGAAGGCCCGTAGCATTACCGGCCTGGCACCCCGGACTCCCCAGAAAGCCGACACTCCGCCTGCGCCGCGCCTTGGAAAAGGTGGCGCCTTCGGCGGCGGCACCGGGATCGTGTTTGCCCGCACCGAAACCGCCATGCGTCCGCCTGCGATTATTTACGGCATGGCCCGGCCTTCGGCCGATCTGATCGTCCAGGAAATCCGGTTGCGCACACGCAGTCTGGGCGATTTGGTCAAGGCCATGGAAGTGCAAAAGGACAAGGTGGAACGGGTGCCGGCCGGCTGGCCCATGGCCCGCAACGCCGGACAGGTCTCCTCGACGTTCGGATATCGTCTCGACCCGATTAACCGTCGCCTGAGTCTGCATCCCGGCTACGACATTTCCGCACCCTACGGCACTGCCGTGTTCGCCACGGCCCGGGGCGTGGTCACCAGTGCCGGATACGACGGCGAATATGGAAACTGCGTCGAAATCAACAACGGCGGCGGGCTGAGCACCAAGTTCGCCCATCTGTCCAAGATCAGCGTCACCGCGGGACAAACGGTGGACCGCGGCAAGACCATCGGAAACGTGGGCAGCACGGGCCGCAGCACCGGCAACCACCTCCATTATGAGGTGCATGTCAATGATCAGCCGGTCAACCCCGCCAAGTACCTGTCGAACTGAACCCCGCCATGGCAGATCTCCGCAAGAACCGGACTTACAACGAGAACAAGGTTGTCACCATCCTTGGTCCCGGCACCGTGCTGCGCGGCGACCTTCAATGCAGGGGCACCATCCGGGTCGAAGGCGCCGTTGTCGGGGACGTTACGAGCGGTGACAGCGTCGTGCTGCTCGAGACCGGCCGCATTCAGGGCCATGTAACCGCCGGACAGGTGATTGTGGGTGGTGAGATTGTGGGCAACGTCTCCGCTGTCGAGCGCATTGAAATCACCGCCAAAGGCAAGGTTGTGGGTGACATGACCGCGCCGCGCATCAGCATCCACGAGGGGGTGCTCTTCGAGGGGCGATGCACCATGAAGCCCGGTCCCGAACCCGGTGTTTCCGCTTCCGATGCGCCCGCTTCCGCCTGACGGCCTTCCCCGCGCCATACTTCGGACAAGTGTATGACATTCCCCGCCGACACTCCCAACCGCATTCCGCCGCCCGGCGCCCGTGTGCTTGTGGCCATGAGCGGCGGGGCCGACAGCGCCGCTGTCGCCGCCCTGCTGGTCCGGCGCGGTTGCAACTGCACCGGGGTCACGCTGCGCCTGGTGCCCGATCCCCCCGGCAAATCCCCCTTTGAGCCCTGCTGCGGCTTGGACGCCGCCGTGGATGCGGCGCGCGTCTGCGAACGGCTCGGCATCCCCCATGAGGTGTTCCACGCGGTCGACCGCTTTGACCGCGATATTGTCACCCGGTTCGTCCGCGATTACGCCGCCGGACGCACACCCAACCCCTG
>CAZOMH010000601.1:0-3263 GCA_964580415.1 uncultured Nitrospirales bacterium | reverse complement strand
GCGCGGCGCCGTTCCCGCTCCGCGTGGCCACGGCGGGCGGGTACTACGTGCATTACCTGGCCGCCTACTTCTGGCCGTTCCGTCTGTCACCCAGCTATCCTTATCCGCCCCTCGTTCCATGGAAAGCCGCCGGGGCATGGATGCTTGTGGTGGTCCTGTCGCTTGGCGCGCTGGCGTTTCGCCGCAAAACCCCATGGCTCGCCGTCGGCTGGTTCTGGTTCCTGGTCACGCTCGTGCCCGTCATCGGACTTCTGCCCTACGGTGCCTCCCCCTACGCCGACCGCTACATGTACCTTCCCGGCATGGGCCTGTCCCTTGCCGTCGCATGGACCCTCGTATCGCTCCCCCTGGACCGCACCCTGCGCGTTTCGCTGTGCGCCGCCCTCCTGCTCGCATGCGCCGGCCTGTCCGGGCGGCAGGTCGGCGCATGGCACGACAACTGGTCGCTTTTCGCGCGCAAGATGCGGGTCTTCCCCAACGATGCCCCCACCTTCTCCAAGGCGGGCGAGTGGCTGCTCGGACAGGGCGATCTGGACCGCGCCATCACCTGTTACCGCGATGCCGTCCGCCTTGCCCCGGACCGGGCCGACTACTATTACAATCTCGGCTCCGCGCTCATGGACCGCAATCCCGAAGAAGCCGCCCAGTGGCTCCAAAAGGCCGTCAAACTCAATCCAAACGACGGCCCCGCGTGGACCAATCTTGGCTGTGCCCTCATGAGCCTGAAACGGCTCGAAGAGGCGCTGCCGCCGCTCAGGGAAGGCGTCCGCCTCCAGCCCAACGACGCCAACGCCCGCGTCAATCTCGGCGTGGCGCTGCTCCGCTCTGGAAACAGGGAAGAAGCCCGCGCCGCATTCGGGGAGGCCCTCGCCCTCGATCCCGCCAACGCCGCAGCAAAAGCCAATCTCGGACTGTTGCGGTAAGGGCACCCGCACCTTGCCGAGGCAATCGCATTGAACCGGGTCCCGAACACCCCCAGAAAACCATGCACAAACGTGGGACTGGCGCGGTCTTGAGCCCCCCTTCGAAGATAAGGAGGACAGATATCGGTTTGAGGAGAGACTGTCAATCCGGAGGACCGAAAGGTTTCGTTTTTCCCCCATGCCTCTGATCGTGCCTGTTTTGTCAGCCGGCTGAAGCGGGCTGATAGGATGCATCGCCGACTGATGTACTCCCTGTCAGCATCTTGATGCGATTGCCCCAAGCACCTTGTCTGCCGCACTTTCATGACGCTATGCTTGTGCGCAGGAGCTGGAACCGTGCCGTTCAAACCTTCACGACCATGGATGATGGAGACCGCGGGCATTGCAGCAGTGCTGCTGCTCGTGGCCGCTATCTATGCCCGCACGGCCGCCTATCCCTTCCTCGACTATGATGACGGGCACATTGTCTACAATCATCCCGTGGTGAATCAGGGACTGTCCTGGCACGGTCTGTACTGGTCGCTGACCCACGCGCTCTACGGCGTGTGGATGCCTGCCACCGCTTTCACGCACATGACCGATGTCACCCTCTTCGGCCAGTGGGCCGGGGGGCACCACCTGATGAGCGTGCTGTGGCACGCGCTCGGCGTGCTCGCATTCTACGTGGCCCTGCGCGCGCTGACCGGCGCGCGCGGCGCGAGCCTGCTGGCCGCGGCACTCTTCGCCGTCCATCCGCTGCGCGTGGAAGACGTGGCCTGGGTGTCGAGCCGCAAGGACATCGTCTGCGGTGTCTTCTTCGCGCTGGCCCTGCTGGCCCACGCCCGCTACGCGCGGCGTCCCGGACCCTTTCGCTATGCCCTGCTGCTGGCGGCGTCGCTGCTGGCGCTGGCCGGAAAGACCAGCGCCCTTGCGCTGCCGGCCGTGCTGCTCCTGCTCGACGCATGGCCGCTCGGACGCTTCCGCACCGCCCCCGGTGTGAAGCCCTTTCTTAAACGCGCTTTCCGGCTTGCCCTGGAGAAGGCGCCGATAGGGATGATTGCCCTTGCCGTACTCGCCGTGACCTGGCGGGCCCAGCATGCGGAGGGCTCCATCGTCAGTGCCGACAACACGGCATCCGGACTGAATGCGGCCGAGGTCGGCGTCAACTACGTTCACTACTTTGGCGCATTTCTGTGGCCTTCGGGACTGTCCCCCCATTACCCCTTCTACACACTCGTTCCATGGAAAGCCGCCGCGGCTTGGATGCTGCTGTTGTTTCTGTCACTCGTCGCGCTTGCACTGCGGCGCAGCCGGCCCTGGCTGGCCGTGGGCTGGTTCTGGTTCCTGGTCATCATGGTGCCAGTCATCGGCTTTGTACACTACGGCAACGCCCCCTATGCGGACCGCCACATGTACCTTTCCGGCATGGGACTCTCGCTGGCACTCGCGTGGTCATTGGGCGAAGCGGGGGAGAGGGTGTCCTGTTGCAGGGGCGGCAAGTCCGCGGGAACCATCGCCGCCATTGTGCTGGTGCTGGCGCTGGCGGGGCTCTCCTGGCGGCAGACCGGCTTCTGGCGCGACGGCAACACCGTCTTCTCCCGCGTGGCGCGGCTCTATCCGGACGACGACCTCGCCCAGGCCAAACTCGGCGACTACCGCTATGCCGGGGGCGACCTGCAGGCCGCGAAGACGCACTACCTCAATGCGCTCCGGGTCAGGCCCAATGCGCCGGACTGGAACTACAACCTCGGCAGCATGCTCCTCGAAAGCGACCCCGCGGCCGCGCTGCCGCTGCTCGAAAAGGCGGCCCGTCTCGCACCGGACCGGGGCGATATGCAGACCAATCTCGGTTGCGCCCTGCTCCAGGCAAAACAGGCCGCCGCCGCACTGCCCCATCTGGAGGCGGGCGCGCGGCTGGACCCGAAGAATCCCAACGCCCACATCAACCTCGGTGTCGCCTGCATGAATCTCGGCCGCAACGGCGAGGCCCGTGCCGCCTTCGGGCGCGCCCTCGCCCTCGATCCCGCCAATGCCGCCGCCCGGGCCAACCTGAAACTGCTGAAGTAGCGAGGTGTTCTTTCACGAAAAGTTGCGTGACCGGGAAAGAGCCGCCTAGAATTATGCCAAGGATTTTCTTTACAAGGGAAAGGGAACATGATGTTTCGTCACGTCCTCCTCTTCACGCTTCTGCCGGCCTCCATCGCTTTTGCCGAACCCCGGACACTCGCCGTGCCGGCGGACCATGCAACCATCGGAGCGGCCGTCGAGGCGGCGGCACCGGGCGACACCATATCCATCGCGCCGGGGAAATATGAGGAGCAACTGGCGATAACCAAGCCCGTGACTCTCAAGGGGGCGTCG
>CAZOMH010000600.1:0-3266 GCA_964580415.1 uncultured Nitrospirales bacterium | reverse complement strand
GCCGACCCAAGGTAGGTGTCCGGCTGTGTGCAGCCGAACGCCAACCTTGGGCTTTGCTCCATAACCCCGTTGGGGTAAAGAACAGAAGTCCATCGGCGGGGTAGAAGTGTTACCTATGTGCCCGGTATTATCTGTTACCCATGTGCGCGGTCGCACAAAGGGCCAATGACAAGTCCCACATGAATGATTGGTTGTTCATGTTGACGGACGCGCCTTTCGCAGGAAGCAATGTATTCGTTCCGTCTCCGTGGCGATAAGGTATATTTGGAAATGCTTGGCCCCATAAGTTCCGCTTGCACCGGAAGGGGGCGGGGCTATAGGCTATGCAAAGGACGCTGTTGCGGTGTCCCTGATGCGAATTCCTTCCGTGGAGGCATATTATGCGCGTGCTTGTAACCGGCGGCGCCGGATTCATAGGTTCCCATCTTTGCGAGGCGCTTGTCGCCCGGGGGGACCGGGTGTGGGTGCTGGACGACCTGAGTACGGGCCGTTTCGAGAACATCGAGCACGTGCCCGAAATAACGACCATTATCGATTCAACACTGAACCAGGAGATCGTGCGCGACCTCGTCCGCGAGGTTGATGTTGTTTATCATCTGGCCGCCACGGTGGGCGTGCAGCTTGTGGTCAACCACCCCATCCGCACCATTGTGAACAACATTCGCGGGACGGAGGTGCTGCTGGAGGAGACCTGCCGCTACCGCCGCCGTCTGCTGATCACCTCGACCAGCGAGGTCTACGGCAAGGGCGCGGGCGACGTGTTTCGGGAGTGCGACGACCGCGTGATCGGGCCCACCGACAAGTTGCGCTGGTGCTATGCCGAGTCGAAGGCCATCGACGAGTTTCTCGCCCTGGCCTATTGGCGCGAAAAGCGCCACCCCACCGTGCTTGTGCGCCTGTTCAACACGGTGGGTCCGCGCCAGACGGGACGCTACGGCATGGTGATTCCCACATTCGTGCGGCAGGCGCTGCTCGGCGAGCCGCTCACCGTGTTCGGCGACGGCCAGCAAAGCCGCTGCTTCGCCTCGGTAAGCGACGTGGTGCCCGCGCTGATGGCGCTGATGGATGACACGCGGACCAACGGGGAAATATACAATATCGGCAGCAACCAGCGCGTGACCATAGAAGAGTTGGCAAACCGGGTTATCGAGCGCACCGGCAGCGCGTCCGCGCTGCGGTATGTGCCCTACGAGCAGGCCTACGGTTTCGGTTATGAGGACATGCGCCACCGGGCGCCGTGTCTGGACAAGATCGGCGAGGCCATCGGCTACAAGCCCGCCACCTCGCTTGACCAGATTCTGGATTCCGTCATTTCCAGCGTGCGCGGGCAGATTCTCCGGGGCGCCTGAATCGCCCATATCCGCCGCCAAAGTGGACGCGGCATCCTGCCGCGTTGGAAGCGGCTGCCAGCCGCTTCCGCTTTAAGACGCGATGTCCGGTGGAAACTGCCGGGTTGAATGTCCGGGCAAAACATGCTAGCATCCGGTCTGCGGAGTCGTGTTTGGACGGGTATGTGCCCGTTTGAACCGTGTCCGCCTGTGGGTGTGGGTCATTATATATCCGTCAACCCGCCCTGGCCGCATGGTGCGGCAGGGGCGCAGCCGGAGGGAGAGCAACATGTCTATCGCTGGTTTGACCGCCTTCTCGGGAGTGTTCGCACTGGGTGTGATCTTCGCCATCTTTGGCAGTATCAAGCTCAAGATGCAGGAAAAGTTGAAAATCGATGATGCCAAGGCAGGCTCGTTGATTTCGGCCCTGATGTTCAGTTGCCTGATCTTTTCACTGCTTATCGGCGCGCTGACGCCGGCCCTTGGCTTCAAGGTTGTCGGGCTTATAGGCTTTGCCTCCGGCACCTTGGGGGTGTTGCTGTTGGCCATGGCGCCCTCGTACGGTGCCTCCATGCTTGCCTTCTTTGCCCTCGGTCTTGCCGCCATGTGCGTCAACACCGTCGGCAACACGCTTGGACCCATGGTCCTCTTTCCCAACAGCCCGGCCACGGCCAACAACCTTCTCAACGTGTTCTTTGGCGTGGGTTCCTTCCTGACGCCGCTTATCATCGGCAACCTGATCGGCAAGGCCGGCTACAAGGCGACGCTGGGAATCATTGCGGCCCTGCTGGCGATTCCAATTCTTTGGACCGTCATGGGGACGGACTTCCCGAAGATCGAGGGCGGGTTTAACTTTGGCCGCGCGGCCGGATGGCTGGTCAACCCGGCCGTGCTCGCAGCCGGTGCCGCCTTGTTCTGCTACATGAGCCTTGAAAGCACACTCGGCGGTTTCCTGACCACCTATCTGGCCGACCACAAAGTCGATGCCACCAAGGCCAACAATTTCCTGGCCGGGTTCTGGATTGCGCTGCTGCTGGCCCGCCTGTTCACGGCCGGGCTTGGCGCGTATGTGCTTAAAGACTCCGCGCCCATGTTCTTCAAGTTCTACGTTCCGGTGCTCGCCCTCCTTGCCGCGGGTTCGGTCATGATGATGGTTACCGCCAAGAGCGTGGGCACGGCGGTGGGTGCCATGCTGGCAACCGGTTTCATTCTCGGCCCCATCTTCCCGACCATTGTGGGCGTGACTTTTGGCAAGACCGGCGTTAGCGCCGAAGTGTTCGGCCTGATCTTCGCCATCGGCCTGTTTGGCGGCATCATCACGCCGCGCGTCATGGGCGGCTTCTCCGCCAGCGGCAATATCCGCAAGGGCATGCAGGTGCTCGCGGTGCTGGCCGTCGCGCTTATCGTCCTTTCCGGCGTGCTCAGCCTGGGCATTCCGGATTTGGCCAAGTAACACGTCTGAACCGTATTTCTGCCGCGGCCCGGGGCAATGCGCCCCGGGCCGCGCTGTTATTTCAAGGCAGAACCGGCGCGCCAATGGACCCGGGAGCCGGGATGGCGATTTGGGACAGCGCTTGCGCCAGAGCAGTCCGTTCTGTGGTGTTTTGACCCCCAGAGAGCGTTGGGACATCTGCAGGCGCTTCAGCGATGAAAATCCAGAAACTTGAGCATATTTTGAGGGCGGCCGGCAGCATTTCCGGTTGCCGCGACATGGTCGTGCTTGGCAGCCAGGCCATTCTCGCCTCTTTTCCCGATGCGCCCGCATCTCTTCGGGTTTCCGTGGAGGCGGATGTCTACCCCTTGGACGACCCCGAAAAGGCCGACCCGATGGCGGTATCGGAGAACTTTCCCCGTTCCACCGCACGTTTGGATATTACGCCCACGGGGTGGGACCAGATACGGCAATCCTGCCGGAGAACTGGCGGATACGGACTGTAA
>CAZOMH010000599.1:0-3285 GCA_964580415.1 uncultured Nitrospirales bacterium | reverse complement strand
ACGGAAGACGAATTCGCGACGTTTTCCGAAATCCTGCGCCGCGATCCGCAGCTCCGGCGGCGTTATGCCCGCGAGATGCGCCTGCATGTGTTGCTGTGCTGCAAGGGGGCTCCGCCTTCAGGGTACATGTGTCCCTTGCCCCAGAAACACCCGGTCTTGTCCGGAAACACTCAGGGTGCTCACGCCCAGAGTCTTTGGCTGAAGGTTGCCGTTGCTGCGGCCGCTCTGCTGGCCGGCGCGGGCCTCTGGTATGGTGTCCCCCGTCTCCCGCACCCTGTCCCCCGTCCCCCGTCACAATGGTGGAATGGAAAGGTGCGTAGGGTCTGGATCTGCCGCGGGATTTGCCCGGGATGATCAGGCTCGCCAAGGGACAGGCCAAGGTGCGGCTGCCGTCGGGTGCCGAGCTGTCGCTGCTGGGGCCGGTGGCGCTGGAGGTGGAGGAGCGCGGTATGGAAGCGCGGCTGGTTTCGGGGCGGCTGGTGGCGTGGGTGCCGGCGCGCGCCAGCGGGTTCACTGTGCGTGCGCCGGGGCTGACGGCGTGGGACATTGGAACCATTTTCTCGGTGGCGGCGGACGCGGAGGGCAGCAGCTTGTTTGTGTTCAAGGGTAGCGTGCAGGCGCTGGACGGCGAGGGTAACGGCGTGGATCTTTGCGAAGAGGGCGAGGGGGTATGGGCGATGGGGGGCAGGACGCCCTTCAAGGTGGCGGCGGAAAGCGGCGCCGGGGAGCGCCTGTTCAAGGCGGCGCGCGGTTACGCGGCGCTCGCCGAGCCGCAGAAGACGCTCGACGCGGCCCGCAGGATCGGGGAGCTGTGGGTGGCGAAGTACGTACCCGAGGAGGAGGAGCGCGCGCGGGAAACCGCGCGGCAACAGGCCGTGTTGCGGAATGCGCCTCGCAAAATCCCTTTCACGAAAACAGCGTGGGTGCGGCCTTCCGCATCCCTGCGACAGGAGGAGACGGGAAACATGAGAAAGACAAAAGCGGCGGCGGTTCTGGCTGCTGCGGCGATCGCGGGTGGGGCGGGGATGTCCCCGGCCGGTTCGGTTCCGGTCGCGGTCAACACGTCGCCCGCGCGCAATGCGCGGTGGTCGGCGGTGTACACCAATGAGGTACCCTTGGCATGGGAGTGGAGGACGGACGCGGCGAACGCGCAATTGAAGATCGCCGGCATGAACGGGACGTTGACGGCAGACTTTCCCTCCGCAACATCGAACTATCTCTGGCGGGTGTCCGCGTCAAGCGTGGCGGCGGCCGAGGACGTGTATGACCTGACGCTGACGTTCTACGGCGGCGGCGCGGTCGTGGGCGCGATGACCTCGCGGTTGGCGGTCGTGACGGGTGCGTCCGGGGAGGCCGCGGTGGTCCCGTCTCCGGAAAACGTGCCTTGGCCGAAAATCAAGGAGAACGCGGTGATCGCCTACGACGCGGGCTGGGCGGAGGCTACGGCGGGCGCGGTGACCGGCCAACTGGTGATTGCCAAGGCAGGCGGCCTGGCGCAGACCAACGCGCTGGCGGACGCCAGCGGATATTACGGCTGGAAGGTCAAGCGGAGCGACTGGGGATACGGCACCTTCAATCTGGCGCTGACGTTTCCCGGTATGGGGACAAACGCGTGGGACGCCACACTGGTGCGTGTGCCGGAAGGCTTCATGTTCAGCGTGAGGTAAACAAAGTGCGTCCGACGCGAGTCGACCGCCTGACCCGATTCGACCCGGGTCGATTCAGGTCGAGTCAAGTCGTTTCAGATCGATCAAAAAAAGAATGGAGAAACGGTAATGAAAGCAACAGCGAAAATGATTCTGGCAAGTTTTGCGGCTTGTTTCGCGCTGGGCACGTGCGCGGCGGAGATCAGCGGCGTGACGGTGCGGCAGCGCTGGCCGTGGAGCCGCTTGGTGGACATCGACTACGTGATCACGGATGCCGCGCAGGCCGTGGACATTGAGGTGAGCGCCGTGAACGGTGCCACGCCGCTCAACCTGCCAACGGACTCCCTGTCCGGCGACTTGTACGGGGTGTCGGGTCAGGGCACGCGCAGGATCATCTGGGATCCGACGGTGACCGCCTACACCAACGAGGAGGTGCTGGCGAAGTTCAGCGTGGCACTCGCGCCGACAGCCGTACCGCTCTACATGATCGTGGATCTGACCAAGACGAACGGTGCGGCAGACCAAATCCAGTATGTCTATGAGTCGGATCTCACGAACGGCCTGTGGGGCGCGTGGGTGCGGAACCCGGTCACGAACAAAGGCGAGGTGGTCGAGTCCGTGGTCTGGACCGGCGTGGCGACGAACGACCTCTACAAGACGGACAAGCTCGTTCTGCGCCGGATTCCGGCGGGATCCTTCAAATATGGGGACACCCAGACCGGAATCCCTGATGTATTTTTCACCAAGGGCATGTATGCCGGCGTCTTCGAGGTCACGCAGAAGCAATGGAACCTTGTGATGGGCACAACGGGCGGCACGGACGCTCAGGCCAAGCACACGGTCTCCTATAACGACATCCGCGGGGCGACGAACAGCACGCCTGCGCTCAATGTCAATTGGCCGACGACCGGCAGAGCCGTGGCTCCGGACAGTTTCCTGGGCAAACTGCGGAATAAGACGCGGATGGCAGACTTCGACCTGCCGACCAAGCAGCAATGGGAGTATTTCTGCCGAGCCAAGACCACGACGGTGTTCAACGACGGCAACACGAATGCAATCTGTACGGGAAGCGTCACGGACAACAACGGGAAAACCAATTCATATCTGAATGCCTTGGGGTGGTACAAGTACAACGACCCCACGCCCCCGGTTGCCGCGATGCTGGTCGGCGGCAAACAGCCCAATGCCTGGGGGCTCTATGACACGCACGGCAACGTGTGGGAGTGGTGCCTGGACTGGCAAGGTGTGGGTGTGGCACGCGATATTCGGGGCGGAGCCTGGAACTACGACGCGTCGGACGCCCGTTCGGCGGCTGGCCGCAACTCCTCCCCGGTGTCTCAGCTCAACTTCATAGGCTTCCGCCTTTTTAGGGCCTTGCCATAACGCGGTAGTGCAACCATCACCTGCCTGCGCCCGATGCGGCACGGGGGGCATCAGGGTTCGGTAGCCCCCTGATGATGACAAACCTGTCGCTTGTGTGACGGGAATAAACGGGCGTATAATTTAAAAATTACATGCGAAACGGTCGGTTGCCGAGTTAGCTAGTGGATACTTGTGAGGTCGATTAAACAGAGGAGGGGAGCAGGAAATGGGGGACGGGAATACGGTTGGGAATCAGCGGCTGCGCTCGCTGGATGCG
>CAZOMH010000598.1:0-3308 GCA_964580415.1 uncultured Nitrospirales bacterium | reverse complement strand
ACGCCGCAGCCACAAAGCGCGTGCTTATTGGGTTTCCCTGCAATCAGCCAAAAATTGAGTGCGGATTGGGGGCGCGGGCACGCAGGGCGGTGTGCGGTCATATGTCGTGCCGTGCCCGGCCCGGCACACGCGGAGCGGCGGCGAATGGTGTTGCAAAAACCGCATCACCAGTGGTACAAAAGCGACCGTGACACCGGGTGTGTTGCCGTCATGAAGGCACAGGAGACCAGCGTATGGAAAGCGTTTCAAACGCCACTGCGGCGCGTGCCGGGGACAAACCGGGGGGCGGTCAGTCGAACTGTCGGCGGCTGGCAAAATGGATGGACTTTGCCATTGCCGCGGCTTTCTGGGCGGCGGTGGAGTTTGTCCTGTTAAAGGTGGTTCCGGTCTTTGCGGATATCTTCAGGCAATTTGGCGGAAAACTCCCGGCACCCACACGCTGGACGGTGTTCCTGAGCGGATTTCCGGGGGTGCTTCTGGTTCCCCTTCTGCTGGCGTTTCTGGCGGTGTTCCAGTTTTGGCGGACCGTTTGCATGCCGCCGCCCCTGCCCGGCGACACCCGGCTGCCTTGGGACCGCAAGGTCGTATTGGCGCTCATTGTTCTGGGCGCGTTCACGTTTCTGTTTGCCGTGGTTTCCCTGTACATGCCTATCACGACGCTTGGGGACCAAATGGCGAATTAGCGGAGCATGCGCGTGAAGTGCGAAGTGATGCGGCACATGGCGGCAGTGCTTTCGAAAAAAACAGGGTGCCTACCGTCCGGTGGGAAGTTGGGCGGCGAAAAAAGGTTGTTTTTGCCCCCCGTTTCATTGCTATAATCCGTGCAACTACACACTGTGGTCGTTCGACTCCGGTGCGCAGTGACGCCGCGGAAACGGCGGGCGAGGTTTGGGTTGCACGGCTGCATTTGTTGCCATTGTGAGAAATCGCACACGGTGAGTTGTATGCGTGCATTCAGACCGGCAAGTGCGAATAGTAAAAAAAGTGGCTTGGCATTCCTGCGGAACGGAATGCGGGCAACTTAAACAGGTTGTGCGGAAGACATGAGCACAGACACCGCAGACAAAGCAACGACGTTGGCCCAGGCGGAGGAGCCCGCGCACGCGGCCCACTCCACGGCGCTGGCCCAGGTGGCGCACCATGAGAAAGAACTCATGGCGCGGCTTGAGTCGGCCCAGGCCGAGGCCGAAGCGATGGTGGCCAGGGCGCGCGTTGAGGCGCGCAGCATTGCCGATGCCGCAGCCGATGCGCTGGCGTCGGAATTGGCCGAACGCCGCGCCCTTGCCGATGCCGAGCGCGATAAGGTGCGGTCGGCGGTGGTGGAAGAGGCAGAATCGAAAGCACGCGCCGAATGCGGACGGGCCATGCTCCGGCTCGACCAGGCGGCGGAACGCATCGTCGCTCTGGTGCTTCCGGGCGGCGGGGGGACCGGCCAATGATCACACCCATGAGCCGGGTTGAGATTGTCTGCATGCGCGGCACCATCCGCGACGTGGTGGCTTATGTGCAGGAACAGGGGCTGATGCATCTGGAGGACGTGCCCCTGGTTGTGGAAGAGGACCCGGGTTTCCTCAACCCCCTGCAGTCCACACAGGAAGAGCAGCGCGATCAGACGCAGTTGGAGCGGCTTAACCAGAACCTGCTCGAACTGGCCCCCCTGCTTGACGTCAAGCCCGCCAGGCAGGACGTCGAAAAAGCAGCCGCCGGACTGGTGGCCGCAGAACGGGATGTCTGGGAGCACCAGGTCCGCGAATGGAACCGTTTGCTGCGGCCTTTGGCGCGGGGCAAGGTCAACCACGCCGACAATATCGCGGTCATCAAGCAGTATTTGGACATGCTTCTCGCCCTTGCGCCGCAGTTGGACAAGCGCGATTTTCGTTTGGGTGTGGGCGCCCGTTTTGTGGTTATTCCCTCTGCCGACAAGCATGACGCCGAGGCGTTGTCGGAACTCCTGGCAGAACGTCTTGGCCCGCAGGTGCAGTTTCTGCACCAGCGCGTGCAGCGCAAGGTCACGGCAGGACTGGTGCTTTACCCCGAAGCGATGGACGCGGCGGTGGAAGCGGTGCTGCGCGAGTCCGGAGTGACCCCTGTTGACGCGCCCGAAGCCCCGGTCAAGGGCATGGGCCTGGACGCCGCGATTGCCAAACTGGGCGACATGCGCATGGCGCAGCAGAAACTGCTGGCCGAAGCCCAGGAGAAGCTGGCGGAAGCATCGCGCGCCGAAGGCGCGAAACTGACGGCGCTCAAGGGGATCGTCGGCGATCTGCTCCAGCGGCATGTGGTTTCCGAGCGGATGGCCGGGAGCGAACTGGTGGCGGTCATTCACGGCTGGGTGCCGAGCGAGTCGCTGGAAGAGTTCCGCATTTCCCTTGAGAAGCGTTTCGGCGAGGCCGCCACACTGGCCGAACTGCCGATGGAAAACGTGCAGGATGTGCAGGTGCCCACCCGGCTCCACAATCCGAAGTTTTTCAAGCCTTTCGAGCTGCTGCTTCAACTGTACCAGCCGCCCACCTACGGCGGAATTGATCCCAGTATCTGGATCGGCGTTTCTTTCATCCTGTTTTACGGATTTATTATCGGCGACGTGTTTTACGGGGCGTTGTTCCTGGGGGTTGCGCTGTGGTTGCGGCGTCGTTTCCGCGACATTGAAGTCGTGCAGTCCCTTGGCATGATCCTGGCCTACATGGGCGTGTCGTCCATGGTGTTCGGCGTGGTTTTCGGCGAATACATGGGCAACCTGCTTGAGGCCTATATTCCGCCGATTGCGGGCCACCGCATGTCCATCGTTATGCCGCTGATGAAAGTGTCGCTGCTCATGGGTATTGCCCATGTGTCGGGCAGCCTGATTCTCGGCATTCGCGAGGCGGCGCGTCACGGCCACCGGGGCCATGCGTTCGAGAGGGCGGGCATGCTTGCCGTGTTATGGGGCATGATCATCGCCGTGCTTGGCCAGATGGGATACCTCCCCGTGACGCCTTCGCTGGAAGCGGGCCTCGGGCTGATCGCCGCGGGCGTGGCGACCATGTTTGCCGGGCTGGGCTGGGGCGCGCTGATTCCGACGATAGAATTGACCTCGCTGGCGTCGAACGTGCTTTCCTATGCGCGTCTTATGGCCCTGGGTTTGGTGTCGGCGGCGCTGGCGGACATCGGCAACCAGTTTATGACGGACAACTTTAAACTGGGCGGCGTTTATATCGCCGTCGGCCTGTTCATCAACTTCTTTTTCCAGGCGCTTAACATCGCCATGGGGCTCTTCAGTCCGACGCTGCACTCGCTGCGTCTCAATTATGTGGAGTCATTCCCCAAGT
>CAZOMH010000597.1:0-3312 GCA_964580415.1 uncultured Nitrospirales bacterium | reverse complement strand
GCGATGTCGTCGCCGCCGCTGTGGGTCTCGTGAAAATCGGGGTGGGCCGCCGTGAAGCCGCGCAGCACCGGAATGTCGCGGTAGAGCATGGCCGCATTCGCGTACAGCCCGCCGCCAAGCGACTTGGCCACGGTCATGATGTCCGGCACAACGCCGGTGTGCTCCGAGGCGAACATGCGGCCCGTGCGGCCGAAACCCGTCTGAATCTCGTCAAAGATCAGCAGCGCGCCGTGCTGGTCGCACACTTCACGCAGCCCCTTCAGAAAGGTCTCCGTTCCCGGGAAAATGCCCGCCTCGCCCTGCACCGGTTCCACGATGACCGCGGCCGTCTTCTCCGAGACCGCGGCGGTCATGGCGTCGAGATCGTTGAAGGGCACGAAGGTGAATTCCGGCATGAGCGGTTCAAAGCAATGGCGGTAATGCTCTTTGCCGTTGGCGCTCAGCGCGAACCCCGTGTGTCCGTGGTAGGCCTTCACCGTGGAAATGATCTGTTTGCGCCCCGTCGCGCCCCGCGCCATTTTCAGGGCGCATTCCACCGCCTCGCCGCCTCCCGCGGCGAACATGACATGGTTGAGGTCGCCCGGCGCCAGGGCGATCAGGCGTTTGGCCAGGGCCTCCTTCTGCGGCGACGACAGCAGGCAACTTCCCATGTCCAGTTCGTCCGCCGCCTCCGCCAGCGCCGCCATCACCTCCGGGTTGTGGCGGGACACGTTGAAGCAGCCCGCGGCGGTAAAGCAGTCATACATGCGCCGTCCCGTCACCGGGTCCGTAAAGCCCACGCCCTCGCGCCGCGTCTCGAAAACGTCCAGATGCCCCGCGCTCAGGTACTTGATCTGGTTCTTGTTGATATACCGCCCAAACAGGGCAAATATCCGCTCCTTGTCCTGCCGGGTCATGGTGGCCCCGCCACCGGCGCTTTTCTCGACCACTGCCATGAAACACCCTCCTGTGCCGCCAGCCCCAACGCGGGGCCGGGCGGGTCTCATGGAACAGTAGCGGAACAATGCCGCAAAGTCAACGGGGGCGTCGTTCGTGGAAGCGACGTCTTCGTCGCTTTCTGCCATACACCCGCAGTCATCGACAGAACGCGGCGGGGACGCCGTGTCTACGACAAACGCCGAGCGGCAGTGCGGCTTTCGCAGAAGCGACGTCCCCGTCGCTTGTCTGCGGAAGCAACGCCTCCACAGACGCACCAAACTATCCCAGCAGCGCCTTCACCGCGGCCAACGCCGCATCATAATCCGGCGCATTGGTGACCTCCGGCACGTATTCCACGTACTGGATCACTCCCGCCGCATCAACAACAAACACCGCCCGCGCTTCCAGGCGCAATTCCTTGATGTGCGTGCCGTAGGCGTCGCCAAAAGACATGTCCCTGTGGTCGGACAGCGTTTTCATGCGGGCCACGCCCGCCGCGCCGCACCACCGCGCCTGGGCGAAGGGCAGGTCGGCGCTGACGGTATATCCGGCGACACCGTCGCCGAGCGCGTCAAGCTGCCGGTTGAAGGTGCGCGTTTGCAGATCGCACACCGGGGTGTCCAGCGAGGGCACCACCGAGATCAGCCGCACCTTCCCGGCCGAATCGGACAGCGCCACGGCGCCCAGATCGTTCGCCAGAAGCGAAAACGCGGGCGCGCTGTCGCCAACCTTCAGGCGGGGACCAATTACAGTCAAAGGATTTCCCTGGAACGTTGCTTCTCCAAAACTCTCCATCGTGGTGCTCCCTGTTTGCGGGCATTCCCGCGTGCCTCCCTAACGCTGCCTTGCCATTATCCTGGCCGAGCTATGGGCAATCTCCACCAGAAATTCATTGGCATATTCCGAACTCAGCCCAAACGGGTCAAAACGCGCGCCCTGGGTGTATTTCGCCAGAATCGTCTTGTCCACGTTGCCCGCGTGAACAAACGCCATCGACCATGCCCCAAATTCCCGCTCCACAACCGTGCGATATTCGAGCAGGGTGACATCTTTATGCCGTCCGTCGCGGACGATGTCATTGTAGAGCCCGTTCACCGCATCCTTGGGGCCCTCAAGGCACTGCATGAAGTACGAAGGGTCATAGCAGAGCACCCCGGTAATCTTCCGGATCGTGTTCTTGGCGTGCGACACTTCCAGAATGCGCTGAAGCGCCGCAGTATCGCATGTTTCAGTCATCGTGCTCACATAAATCAACCTTACGAGCTGCATAACCGGTTCCTTTCCGCACGCCTGCCTTTGTGGCGGCTTCCGTACCGTCATGCCTGTGTGAACACGCCGGGCCATGCAAGTTATTCATCCGCGGCGGAAGGATTCATCCCCGCCCGGCCGGGACGCCGCGCCTGTTGCCTTTTTGGCCGCCGGGACGTTCCGGCAATTTCGCCGCCGATTTGACACACCACGGCCCGTTTGCCTATAGTTTGCACAGGACGTTTTACGAGAAACGGCGGCAACTTATGGCCACGAAAAGAACGTCACCAACCGGCGGTTTGCGCCTTCTCAGGACGGCTGAGAAGGCGTTTTTTTTGCCTGGAGCGGCATGATGACACCGGACATCCGCAGTGAAATCGAGAGCACTGTAGTCATGGACCGTCAGGCCATGGCGGCCACCATACGCAGCATGGCCCTGGCCATTGCCAACGGCAACCCCGATATCGGCAGCCTGGTAATCCTGGGAATTCTGCGGCGCGGCCGGCCCCTGGCCGACCGCATCGCGCGGCTTATCGGCGAATACACGGGCGTGGTTCCCCCCGTCGGTTCGCTGGCCACCACGCTTTACCGCGACGACGTGCGGAGCGGCGCGGCCGCCCCCCTGCACAAGGGTGAGACTTACTTTGACTTTCCCGTGGACGGCTGCACCGTGCTGCTGGTGGACGACGTGCTTGCCGCCGGCCGCACCATCCGCGCCGCCATGGACGAGGTCATGGACTACGGCCGCCCCAAGCGGGTCCAACTGGCCTGCCTGGTGGACCGCGGCGGGCGCGAACTGCCCATCCGCGCCGACTATCTCGGCTACGACATCGGCACCCGGCCGGGCGAGTGGATTTATGTGAGACTTGAGGAAATCGACGGCGAGGACGCCGTGCTGCTGCAGCGCAGCATCGACACGGAGCCGTCTGAACAGGAAGGAGCGTAGCAGACCATGGCGGAAGCAAGCCGCGCCGTCTGGACGCGCAAGGACCTCATCGGCATCGCCGACCTGTCCCGGCAGGAAATCGAACTGGTGCTCGACACGGCCCCCCAGTTTGTGGCCGTTTCGCAGCGTTCCAGCGGCATCAAGAAGGTGCCGCTCCTGCAGGGCCGTCTCGTGGTCAACTGGTTCCACGAGCCCAGCAC
>CAZOMH010000596.1:0-3320 GCA_964580415.1 uncultured Nitrospirales bacterium | reverse complement strand
ACCGCCTTGCGAATCTCAAGCCGGCCGGCGGCCACCGCCATTCCCTGCATGATGTCCGCCAGGCGCGCCATCGAACCGTCGTAGTCGATTTGCAGCCGTCCGAGCGCCGGGGTGACGAGCATTTCTTCCACTCCCGCAACCCCCGGCACGCGCCTCATCAGTTCACCAAGCTCATGCACCGCCGCCTCGTCTCCGGGCTGGTCCACACTGATGAGCACGCGGTCCTTTTCCTGGCGGCCCAGAAGCGCCAGCACGACCGCCACGGTGGTGTCCGTCACCAGCTTCCCTGCCGCATCCGAGATGGCCTGGTCGCCGCCGTCCCGCGGGTCCATGCTCTGCACCACCGCCTCCGTGCCGAGCGCATCCGTCATCTTTCCATTGGGCCCGGAAAAGATGCGCAGCGCGAGCCGGGCCTTGTTGCGGGTCATGGTTGCGGTCGTGGGCAAAGGCTCGTGCGCGGACGCGGCCTGCCCGGTAATGACCACGTCCTGAAGATTCTCCCGGGCAAAACGCGAGCCGTCATCCACGGTGCCGGCTGTGACGGCAAGCAGCTTCGCCGCATCGTACACGCCGCCCAATGTCTCCGGACTCAGGACCGTAAAGCCGTACTTTTCCAGACCTTCGCGCAGCACAAGGTACGCCGCCCCGGTGCAGACCCTGGCGGGCGTTTCCGGTGTGGCCTGTTCGGAAATAACCAGCAACACCGAAGAATGTTTGGGAATTCGCGGCAGCATGACTGCGGCGACGTCCTGACGCAGGGGCTTTTCCAGAACGAAAGCGTCTATTTCCACCGTGGTGCTGTTGTTTGCTGTGTCGCAGCGCAGCATGTCATAGCGCTGGATATACCCCGATGCATGGCGAAGGACGGCCTTGAACGGGGCCAAATCCCCGGGGTTGACCATGGCGCGCAGCACATCGGTAAGTATCTGTTCCTCGGCGCGGGCCACCGCGTTGTTGCGGGCGGCAACGCCCACACCTTCCGCCTGCCCGGTCATGCGCACGGTGAAAACCGGTTCCTCCGCAAGGATAGCCGGGGAAAACGCCAAGAAAAGCGCCGTCACGCCCAAAAGGACGCGCGGCGCACTATGGCAACGAAGGCGGCGCATGGAAGGTCAGTCGCGGTCGCGCGCAATGATGAGCAGGCGCAGCAACTGCAGGACAGCCGCCGCGGCGGCGGCCACGTAGGTGAGCGCCGCGGCGCGCAGCACCTTGCGCACGCCGTACAGTTCATCGTCGGTAAGATATCCCCCCCGCGCGAGGGCCTGCACCGCCCGGCTGCTGGCGTTGAATTCGACGGGCAGTGTGATAATCGTGAAGGCAACAGACGCGGCGAACAGATAGATGCCCAGGTGCAGCATCCAGGCGCCGGAGTGGCCAAAAATGAAACCGGCGAAGATTAACGGGTATGCAAGAGTGCTGCCAATACTGGAAATGGGGTAGATGAAATGGCGCAGTGCCATGGGCGCATAGGCGTGGGCGTCCTGGATCGCGTGGCCCACTTCATGCGCCGCAATGCCCACGGCGGCGATGGAATCGCTGCCATAAACCCCGTCCGAGAGGTTTACCGTCTTCTGTGCCGGATCGTAGTGATCCGTCATTTCGCCCGGAACCTGGCCGATGGCCACATTCTGCACACCCGCACTGTCCATAATGGCCTGTGCGGCGCGCGCGCCGGTCATGCCGGAACGTGTGCCGATCTGGGAGTACTTTCCATAGGCGCTTTTCACGGCCCACTGGGCCCACAGGGAGAAAAGCAGTGCCGGAATCATAAGCAGATCGGCGGGGTGAAAAAAGAATCCTGGCATAAACATGGCTTCTATCGCTCCTTGGGCGGGGCCGCATTCTCTGTCCGTTGGGCGGGGGCACGCATTGTACACACGCCGTTCAGCGCTGCCCCTTCTTCCATATTGAGAACGCGCACGCGAACGTCGCCGTTGACAACGCTTCCCGCGGTCATACGCAGCCTTCCGGGGGTCGTTACGCTTCCGTTTACCTGTCCTGAGATGTCCACATTGCGTCCCGCAACAGCGTCCGCGTTCAGGCGGCCCGTCTTGCCTATGGCGAGATCGCTTGAAACCTCAACACGGCCCTCCACATGCCCGTCCATCTGGCAGGAGCCCGCATGTACGCTTCCCGTAACAACAGCGCTTTTCAGCAGGAACAGCGAACCGTGAACCGTAAGGTCGCCCTCGATGCGCCCGCCAATCTCCGACTCCGCCCCGCCGGTCAGCGACCCTTCAACGATGACGCCTTCAGGTATAACCATTCTGCGCAAAGTCACATTCCGGGTTCGCCGCGCCGACAGGTCGTCACCCGCAATGGCGGGGGAACGCCGCATTTCCTCCACGGCATTCCGGTGCCGGGCGCCGCCCCGGCCCTGCTGCAGCGCTTCGTTGAAGCGCTCGCCAATGCGCGAAAAGAGACCGCCCCGGCCCGCCCGGGCCAAGTCGTTAAAGTCGCCCATGTCGGACTGGACCGGTTCCGCGGCGGGGGGGGCGGGGTCGTTTGAATTGTTCATCGTCAAAGTATCCCAAACGGTTGGCCAAGACCCGATCCAGGTTCCGGCCTTCGCCGGGCGTGGCTTGCCTGTGCGGCACCCCAGAGTTTACCCAGTCGCGCGCCTGCTTATCAAAGCGGCGGTGTTCGTCCCGCAGCGCCCGGGTCGCCCGAAGGCAACTCCTTCGACGCGAGACAGGCGGGAACCCCGCGGCTGCCCGGGCGGCAATTTGAGCCCCGCCCCGCCTGGCGGGTAAACTGGCGCGCCGAAACTCGGCGGCATTCTCGAAAGCGGAAAGGAATCATGGCATGCATCTGCATCCTTTGGACTGGGCAATTATAGTCGGTTCGCTGCTCATTTGTTTTGTTCCCGCGCTGTTCTTTGGAAAGCGCGCGGGAAAGAGCACAACCGAGTTCTTCGCCTCGGGCCGGTCCGTTCCTTGGTGGCTCGCGGGGCTGTCCATGGTCGCCACCACCTTCTCCAGCGACACGCCCAATCTGGTTACCAACTTCGTGCGCACCCAGGGCGTGGCCGGCAACTGGCAATGGTGGGCGTTTGTGCTGACCGGCGTGGCAACCGTCTTCTTCTACGCCCGCCTCTGGCGCCGTTCCGGCGTAATGACCGACCTGGAGTTTTATGAAATCCGCTACTCAGGCGAGGCCGCCAGCGTTGTGCGCGGATTCCGCGCGGTCTATCTCGGCCTTTTCTTCAACTGCATAATCATGGCCTCGGTCAATCTGGCCGCGGTCAAGATCGCCGGAATCCTGTTTGGCCTGCCGCGGTGGCAGACGCTCGTGGGTATTGGCCTGCTGAACGTCGTTTT
>CAZOMH010000595.1:0-3323 GCA_964580415.1 uncultured Nitrospirales bacterium | reverse complement strand
AGTTTCATCATGGCAATCTTGAGCCCGCGCGATTCCAGCAGCATGCCCAGGCTGGCCGAAAGGATGCCTTTGCCCACCGACGACACCACGCCCCCTGTTGTAAAGACATACTTGGTCATAGCGCTAGCTCCTTCCTGTGTGCCGCAGGATTGCCCGGACCCGTTCCGGGTTCTCCGGCACATCGAATCCAATACCGGTGTATTCCACATCTGCCGCCGCATCACGGACCCTGCCGCAGGCATGGTTCGGCTGCATCGGCGTTGATTTTGCAGTGAACGGGACAACGGCACTTGCCGGGGGGAGCGTGGAGACACATCGGACCGGATCAACATACAGTAATAGCCGCCGGTCTGTGGTCACGATGCTGCTTACTCCGCCTTGCAAATGAATCAGCCCAAGTATTCTGCATAGGCTAGAGAGGGGGGAATCCCGTTGCTCTAACGGGATTGCATCTTAGCAGAGCAGACGGACGGGTTGCAACAGAAATCGTATCGGACCGCATATTTTGTGGATGGAATCGCGGGGACTACCATAAATTGTTGACAGGACCATGGAGCGTGCGGGAAAGCGCGTCTTCTGTGCGGTCCCGGCAAAATAACTCGCATAAATGCGGCATTTGTGGCAATCTATAGACACAACGAACGGTTCCGCTTCGGGAACCGCCAACTGCGGGGAGACGCGCCGATGATTATTGGAGTGCCCAGGGAAATCAAGCAGAGCGAGGCCCGGGTGGCCATGGTTCCTTCGGGGGTGGGCGCGCTGGTGGCGCACGGCCATGAGGTGCTGGTGGAAAAGGGCGCGGGCGCGGGGACGGGCATTTCCGACGAAGCCTACCGCGCCGCGGGAGCCAAACTTGTCGCCAAGGCAAAGGCTGTCTGGCAGCAGGCGGAGATGGTCGTCAAGGTCAAGGAACCACTGGAGGGGGAACTGGGCCTGATGCGTCCCGGCCAGATTCTCTACACCTACCTGCATCTTGCGTCCAACGAAGAGCTGACGCGTGCCCTGCTGCGCCGCAAGGTCACTGCCATCGGCTATGAAACCATCCAACTCGAAGACGGCTCCCTGCCGCTGCTGACGCCGATGAGCGAGGTCGCGGGCAAGCTTTCCGTGCAGGTGGGCGCCCATTGCCTGGAAGCGTCCTCGGGCGGCTCCGGCATTCTGCTTGGCGGCGTGTCGGGCGTGAAACCGGCCAAGGTGGTCATCCTCGGCGCGGGCGTGGCGGGCAGCAACGCCTGCCAGGTCGCCGTGGGCATGGGCGCATACGTCACCGTGATCGACATCAACCCGGCCAAACTGCGCTACCTGCACGACATCATGGGCGGCCGTGTCACCACGCTCATGTCCAACCGGGCCAACATTGCCGAGGAGGTGTGCCAGGCCGATCTTGTCATCGGTTCCGTGCTCATCCCCGGCGCCAAGGCGCCCAAGCTTATCACCCGCGACCTCGTGCGCCAGATGAAACCCAATTCCGCCCTGGTGGACATTGCCATTGACCAGGGCGGCTGTTCCGAAACTTCCCATCCGACCACGCATGCCGACCCCACTTTCCGTGTGTACGATGTGGTGCATTACTGCGTGGCCAACATGCCCGGCGCCGTGCCGCACACCTCCACGATGGCGTTGACCAACGCCACGCTTGGTTACGGACTCAAGATCGCCGACAAGGGCTTTGCGCAGGCCGTCGCGTCGGACCCGGCGCTGAAACGCGGTGTCAACACCCACGACGGGCGGATCACCTACGGGGCGGTCGCCGAAGCCTTCGGCATGCCCTGCCAATTGCTCTGACAGGGATCCGTCCGCAGGCCGGGCCGCGCCGGTGTGCCTGGGGAACAGGCTCCGCGTCGGTTCATCGGGTCCGTATTATCCCGCGGCACGTCCGCTGAAATACTTTTCCCTTCCCGTGCGTTAACCATGCTGAACAAAAGTTCTTCAGTCCAATGCGGTGAATCAAACAATTGGACGGCAGGAACGGATTAACACAGGAGGTGTGAAGATGGAGACACGGCGCGATTTTCTGAGGGTGGCAGGCGGTATTGCCGCCGGGACGACGCTCTTTGGCGTCGCGGAACCGGCCTTTGCCGCAGAGAACGGGACTGGAGCAAAGGCGGAAGACGGCGGCGGGGGACTGGTGACCGAGCACAAACTGCCCGACCTGCCCTATGCCTACGACGCGCTGGAACCCCATATTGACGCCAAGACCATGGAATTGCACCATGACAAGCACCACGCGGCCTATGTGAAAGGACTGAACGAGGCCGAAACGGCCCTGGCCAAGGCGCGGGCCGCCAACGATTTTGCGGCGATTCAGGCGCTCTCAAAGAAGGCGGCCTTTCACGGTGCCGGACACGGCCTTCATTCCCTTTTCTGGAAAATAATGGCCCCGGCGGGCAAGGGCGGCGGGGGTGAGCCCGCAGGCGCTCTTGCCGACCGAATCAAGCGCGATTTTGGTTCCTTTGAGGCGTTCAAAGGCCAATTCTCCGCTGCGGCTGCGGCCGTAGAGGGCAGCGGCTGGGCGCTGTTGACCTACCGCGCCGAGGATGACCGGCTGCTGGTGCTCCAGGCGGAGAACCACCAGAAGCTTTCCCCGTGGGACGCCAGTCCGGTGCTGGCTCTGGACGTGTGGGAGCATGCCTATTACCTGAAATACCAGAACAAGCGGCCGGACTACATTGCGGCCTGGTGGAATCTGGTGAACTGGCCGCAGGTTCAAAAGAACGTGGACGTTTTGCAGAGACCCGGAGTCTGACCCAGACTGAGGATGTCTCGTTTCTCCAGCCCCCCGGCAGCGATGTCGTTGCCGGGGGGGCACCTATTTATGATTTAGGCGACCGGGTGTTTTTCCTGCCGATAACACGTCTGCCGAACTTTCCGTCGAAACAGGGGTCTTAGAAGACAACGGCCCTGCGGGGCAAACGGAAAGGACCAGGTCATGAAAACCAGAAAGTCTTTTGTTGCGGTAGTTATTGCGGTAATCTTGGTATTTGGGGTGTTTGTATTGCTGGCCCAGAAGACGCAAACCGCCTCCACATGGAAGAATTGTCCTGCATCAGCAGAAGTGCCTGCCGTCGCATATGCGCCACCTGCCTCGCTGTCTCTGGCGGTTTCGCCGGGCCGCGCCTTTGACGACAAGGGCCAGGCGGAGATTCCCAAAGCTTGTGTGTCAGGCACGGCCAACATGCCGGTGGCGGAAGCCAAGGCGGAAAATGCCGCGGACTCTGCCGGGGCGGCATCACCCGCCGTCGAGAATGTAATCGACCGCTACCTCATCAAGAGCGGCACGCTGGGCATTGAGGTAAAGGATGCCCGCGCAACCATGGACCAGC
>CAZOMH010000594.1:0-3324 GCA_964580415.1 uncultured Nitrospirales bacterium | reverse complement strand
CGGCCGCCATCGTTCGGGCACCGTTCACCAACTCCCTGCCCCCCTCCTCCCTGTTGGCAAGCGCACCCAGAAAACGTATCATCAGGAGCAGCAATCCCAACGCGGCGAGCAGCGCCGGCAAAACGCCCGCTTCGAGGCATACAAGAATGACAAGCGCAAAACTTGCGACCACCTGCAGCGCCCGCAGGACCGAAACGGCGCGCCGGTTGGGCGCCATTCCCACATCGCCTGCCGGCTCTCCTTCCTTCGCGCTGCGCCGGGCAAAAACGACGAAGACCCGCATTGACAGGATTAACATGCCGAGAAAAGCGAGCGCCGTTGCGGCTGCGCCCGCTTCGGAAGCCGCATAGAAGACAAGCGCAAAGCCTGCAAGGACCTTCACGGTCCGAAAAATGGAAACGGCGCGGCGCCGGGATGCGATCAGGGCGCGGTACACACAGCCCGTCCACACCAGCACCGCAAAGCAGGCAACGATATATCCCTCAAATTCCAGCGCCATGGTCAGCGAATGGAAAATGTAGCCCGAAGCCCCGTCCACCCAGAGGGGGCTGAGCGCCAGTCCGGCCATCAGAAAACTGCCCGCGGTCTTGAGCACGCCCAGGGGAATGCCGAACAGCGAGACAAGAAAGGTCATCACCAGCGTCTGCACGATGTAGTTGTTGGTAAAAGTGGCGACGGTGGCGCGCAGGATGTCGCGCGACGCATAAGCGTCGCCGACATAGCCCAGGTCGCCGCCGTTGCTGAAAACGCCGCTCACGTACTGCACCACCTGATAGTTGGCCTCGGGAAACACGAAACCGGCAATCATGGCGTAGAAAAACAGGATGTAGAGCAGCGCGTGAAGCGCGTTCCACAGCGTGCGCCGCCGGCCGACTTCCTGGAACAGCGGGCCCATCACCGGACCGGGCGCAAGACTCAGGCGCAGGCACAGGCGGGTGGCAAAACTGTAACCCCCCGCCGCCACCAAGATGAGGCCCGCCAGCGTGGCCCAGAAGACGGGGCCGAGCGTGCGGATTTGCCGCTGCACCACCGTCACATCGGCGCACTTGTCCTTCTTCGCGGCCGACCCCGCCGAAGCAAGGGGTGTCAGTTCGGGTTCGGCGAACAGGTGCGGCCGCGCAGCCGGCTCGATTTCGGGAGCCTCGGGGGGGGCGGAAGGTTCGGGATCCGCCGGTTCCATGTCGGGCGCGCTGCCGTCGTCGTCCCCGCCGTCCCCGTCGTCGGGAGAATATTCTTCCCCCCTTGGCACACTGCCACCGACCGCGGGATCGTTCTTTCCAATCCACGGGCGCAGGTCGTCAAAGTGTTCATATCCGTCGGGAACGAGCCAGCCCGAACGAACGTCGTCGTCGGGGGTAATGCTTTGCCTGATAACGGGATCATCAATAATCATGTAGGCGTTGGTGAAACCGCCAACCGTTCGTTTGAGCCGGCCAACCACCTCAAACCGCACGGTGCCGCTGCCGTTGGAGAGTTCGAAGAAACCGTTCGGCGAGAGATCGCCCGCGAGGGCCTCGCGCGCCCCTGGAAGGGGCAGACGCCCCGAAGCCAAAAGCGGTGCGGCCTCTTCCATCGGCATAACGACGGCAATGGCGAGTTCGTCGTGTCCGGAAAACAGGCCGGTGTCGCCCCCCACTGCGGCAACGCGGCGCATGATGTCGCGCACGGTGTCGCCGTCGGAGGCGGTATGCCTGACCACGGGATAGGCGTACACCTCGCGGGCGCCGGGCGGAATGGCCTCGTCGTCGTCGTCAAGCACCAGCAGTGCCTGCGACCACGGCTTGCCGCTAATCCAGCGCGCCTCCATGGACGCCGCCACGGCAATCAGTATCATCCCGCACAGCAGGAGCATGCACGGGCCAAGCAATCCCCGCCTCACCGGCGGCGGCGCGGAAACGCCGGATGCGGGGGCAACAACAGGGGTGTCGGGAAAATCGGCAGTGGCCGGGGTTCCGGCGGCGGACTTTTCCCCTGCTGGAATCTCGGTAAGGTCTATCACGATGCGGCTGCGGCCCCGGCAAGCGGGGCGCCGTTTTGCGCGCGCAGGGGCGACGCGCCCATCTTGTTGGCGATTTCGTCCCGGAGGGTGCGCATGTAGGCTTCGGCGTTCGGGCCGAACCAGCTCATGAACCCGTTCTCATAGCCCAAGTGGCCCTCTTTGTCCACCTCGTAGTAGTACTTGTCCGGCGAGAGGTAGCCGCAGTAGGCCCCGGAGAAGCCGTGTACCCAGAGGTCCCAGCCCTTGGGCGCCATTTCCTCGCGCCACTGCCGGGCCATCTCGCCGCTGGTGTCATAGGGAAGGCCGACGAACAGGATATCCCCCACGCGAATCCCCTGCACCCAGCCTTCGGGAATGATGCCCGCCAGCTTGGCGAACATGGGCGACACGCGGAAACCGGGCCCCAGGGGGCGCATCTGCGCGGACGGCATGCCGATGGGCGTGCCGACCGAGGCGATGTCGAGGTTGGTCTTGAACTGCGGCGGCGCGGCGGCAAGGGTGTCGAGCATCTTCCGGGCAAGCCCTTTGCCCATCAGTTCGACGCGCTCGTCGTCCGTGGGGGCGTCGGGCGCTTTGGGACCCATGGAACCGACCGCCCCGCCGAGGTAGATGGCCGTGCCCCTGGTCTCGGCCTCCACGGCGCGCTGAAGCGCGCCGGGGAATTCGGCGCTGAAACTCATCTGGCTTGTGCCAAAATTGGTCGGGTGCGCCGAGTAGCGGATGACATAGCATTTCTCGCCGGTCAGTTTTTCGACCACGAGAAACTTGAGCATCGAATCGGTTGTGGCGTTGCGGGTGCGGTTGCGGATAAATTCGGGCGCGTCCACCTGGGCGTCGGCCAGTTTGGCCGGGGCCATGCTCTTGAACGCCGCAATGACCGCACCGGCCATGGCCTCGCTCACCAGTTTTGGCACGGCGGGATCGAGTTTGCCGGACGAGAAGGTGCCGGCCAGGCCGGGCGCAAAAGCGCCGGTTCCGCAATGGGTGTGGCTGGCGCAGAACATGATGTTGTTCGGCGAGAGGCCCACTTCCAGGGCGACCTTGCGGCGCACCATGTCGGCGATGTTCGGCGGGACGATCAGCATGTCGTTGCCGATAATCGCGACCGTGTCCTTGCCGTCGCTCAGGCAGATGGCCTTGGAGAACAGCGGGTCATGGACGCCGACGGAGGGCCTGCCTTTGCGCGCGCCGAGGCCGCCCAGCGGCGTGCCGACCCTGGGCGTCATTTCAGCGACGCCCCAGCCCGCTTTAAGCGCGCCGGGCGTCGCCGTGAAATCGCACAGGGCGATGTTCTTGTCAATGTCCGCGAGCGCCTTCCTGCAGTA
>CAZOMH010000593.1:0-3330 GCA_964580415.1 uncultured Nitrospirales bacterium | reverse complement strand
TCTATTCTATTTGCCGGCATAGCGCAGATTCCCTTTGTAGAACACCCGGCTTTCGCCCTTGATGATTCGGCCCATGACGGTGCATTGTTTGCCCGTCATTTCAAATGCCTCAACCGCCTTGTCCACCTGGTCCGGCGGCACGACAAACATGAAGCCCTGGCCCACGTTGAAAGTGCGCAGCATTTCCGACTCGGCAACGTTGCCTGTTTCCTGGAGGAAACGGAAGATGCCCGGCACTTCCCAGGTGGTCAAATCCACTTCCGCGCCCAGCCCCTCGGGCAGGATGCGCGGGAAATTGTCCGTGATGCCGCCGCCCGTGATGTGCGCCATGCCATGCACATCCACCAGCTTCATGATGACCTGCATCAGCTTGGCATAGGCGACATGGGGTTCCATCAGCGCCTCGGCCGCGGTGTGGCCGGTGTGGGGCATGGGATCGTCCGGGCCGAGCCCCGCCACCTCGAAGGTGATTTTGCGCGCAAGACTGTAGCCGTTCGTGTGCAGACCCGTCGAGGGCAGGCCGATGATCACGTCGCCGTCGCGGATGGCCGATCCGTCAATGATCTTCTTGCGGTCCACAATGCCCACAATCGTGCCCGCCAGGTCATACTCGCCCGGCTGGTACATGTCGGGCATCTCGGCCGTCTCGCCGCCGATCAGCGCGCAGCCCGCGAAGCGGCAGCCCGCGGACAGGCCTTTCAGCACGTCGATGGCCACCTGCGGCTCAAGCTTGCCCACGGCAAAATAATCCAGGAAGAACAGGGGGCGCGCCCCCTGCACCAGAATGTCGTTCACGCAGTGCGACACCAGATCGACGCCCACCGTGTCGTGCTTGCCCGTCATGAACGCCAGCTTCAGCTTGGTGCCCACGCCGTCCACGCTTGACACCAGCACCGGCTCTTCCATGTTCTGCAGGTCAAGCAGATACATGGCCCCGAAACTGCCTATGTCGCACAGTACTTGATCGTTGTAGGTCTTCTTGACCAGTTCCTTGATGCCCGCCAGCGCCACATTGGCGGCGTCGATGTCCACGCCTGCATCGCGGTAGCTCAGGGATACTTTCTTTTCGGCCATGACAGATACCTCATGATGGCTGTGCCCCCGGGGGCGAAAGAGTCCACAGGATACCTGTGGACCTTTCCATAAGTCCAATGAAATGTTATGATATGGGCGATAAGAAGAGCTTATGAAGGAGACCTTAACCGTCATCATGTTCTATGGGCGTGCCCGGAAACCATGAAAATGAAGCCATATTCATGTCACGAAAGCGGCGCTGTCTTAAGTCCCCCTTGGCGGGGACACTCTCTTGGGTCCCTCCTTGAGGGGGGCAGCCCCGCCGCAGGCGGGGCGGGGGGTGTATGCCTTCCATGAAGCCCCGAAGCTCGAAACAGGGGCATTCCTGGTCTATGGTGCAGGCATACACCCCCCGGCCCTTCGGGCCACCCCCCTCAAGGGGGGACTTAAGACAGCGCCATTCCAGGGGGGACCTAAGACGGCCCCACTCTTCCCGCGCAGCCGATCGAAGAATCCTTCCCCCCAACCCCAAAAAGGTCCTTGTCCCCCGCCATGACCCTTGACGCGATGAAATGCTTCTGCGCGCTGGTGGAAACGGGCAGTTTTCGCGCTGCGGCGGAACGGGTATTTCGGTCCCAGCCGGCCGTGAGCCAGCAGATGCGCAGCCTGGAGCGGGAGGTGGGCCACACGCTGGTGGACCGGCGCACCGGACGGCCCACGGCGCAGGGGCAGGTGCTCTATGCGCGCGCACGGGATATACTGCGCGCCATGGAGGCGCTTCAGCGCGAACTGGCCGACCGGGACACCGGGCCCGCCGGGGAACTGCGTCTGGGCACAAGCGACACTACTGCGTTGTATCTGTTGCCGCCTTATGTGCGGCGCTTCGCGGAGCGGCTGCCGCAGGCCCGGCTGGTGGTGACGAACCGCAGTTCTGACGCGATTGCGGCGCAGGTGGTGCGCGGCGAACTGGACTTGGGTATCGTCACACTGCCCCAGAACCATGCCGACCTTGCCGAAGAGGCCCTGTTCCGGCAGCGGCTTTTGCTGGTGGTTCCGCGGGGACACCGTCTGGCCAGGCAGAAAAGCGCGACGCTCGAAGACCTGCGCGACACGCCCGTGCTGATGCTGGACAGCCGCACCCGCACCGGGGCGCTGCTGGCGGAGTTCTTCCGCACCACCGGATTCAGGCCGTCGGTGTTTCTGGACAGCGGTTCCTTCGAAGTAATCAAGCGCTATATCGCCGAAGATACCGGCGTGTCTTTTCTGCCCGAAAGCGTGCTGGGCGCGGGTGATCGGAATCTGGCCGCCGTGGCCGTGGAAGGCCTGCCGGAGATCATGATTGGCGTTATCTGGCGTCGTGACGCCTACCTGAACCGCGCGGCGCAGGCATTTCTGGAGCTGCTGCGCGAGAAAGGGTGAAGCGACGATGGCAATGAACACGCAGTCGGTGGCCCCGTTCCCGCAATGGGGGTGAGGCCGTATTTCGCTGAAAGGTTTCCATACTTTCCCTTCGGGACCTGAATACGGCATCCGTTGGGCAGTGGTTTCCGCCTTTTCCTTTGACCGCCGCGTGGCGTATGGTTCGCGCAGAACAAACGCGCGGGCCGCCACCCTTCGGCAACGGCCCGCGCTGAATCAGAGGGCTAAATCTGAAAAGTCGGTCTAGAACACAGAGGTCATGACGCCTAGCAGGTTGGCCACGCCCTTGTTGCAGAAGGTTTCGCCGTTCGGCTCATACTTGTTGAATTCCACGTGGCCGTCCATGAACAGCACGTTGGAACCGCCCGGAATGTGGTTGAACGACGAGGGAACGTACGCCAGCAGGTCGTACATTACCGGCAGGCCGCTTTGCGCCACATTGGCGCTGCCGGCATTGTTGATGTCGGTAATCAGGAAACGCTCGATGCCTTCCCGGAGCCGGTAGATCGTGTTCGCCCCCCCGTTGCCCATGCCGCCATACTGGGCGGTGTTCAGGGCCAAATCACCATCGACAACTTTCGCCATGGCGGCAGCGTTCTTCTGAGAGAATGCCGCGAGGAAATCGGGGCTGAAGATCGAGGACACGGCGGCAACGATCTGGTTTGCCGCCATGGTCGGCGGATTGGCCGGGGCGGATTGGCCCAGCAAACCGAAGACCGAGGTGATGACGGTCATATCGCCCAGACCGTAAGAAGTGCCGCAGCGGTCAAACACCCAGCCCAGATAGCAGTAGCTGTTGCCGGCGGCGCTGGCGCGGCGGCTCGCGCCCAGTGCGCTGTCCGTCGGCCACGAGGTGTCAAGGCAGATGGCATCGCTGTCAGGAGTTCTGAAGCGCTG
>CAZOMH010000592.1:0-3331 GCA_964580415.1 uncultured Nitrospirales bacterium | reverse complement strand
CCGAAGAACCCCTCCGTCGCGGGCTTCCTCGGCGTGCAGAACCGCATTGCCACCGAATGCTGCGGCGAGATCGATCCCACCGACCTGGCGGAATACGTCCGCCACGACGGATTCAAGGCGCTGCAATGCTGCCTCGCCGGACTGGGCGACATACCCCAGTCGCCGCTGCTTCCCCCGGTGGCCGCCGCGGGCACCCCGCTCGACCCCGAGTCGGTTCTGACCGAACTGGTCAAGAGCGGCCTGCGCGGCCGGGGCGGCGCGGGCTTCCCCACGGCGCGCAAATGGCGCGAGGTGCTCAATGCCGTGGGTGACACGAAATACGTTATCTGCAACGGCGACGAGGGCGATCCGGGCGCGTTCATGGACCGCATGATTCTCGAGTCCTACACCTACCGAATCCTGGAGGGCATGCTTATTGCGTCCATCGTCACCGGCGCAAGCCGCGGCATTTTCTACATCCGCGCCGAGTACCCGCTGGCTGTGGAACGCATCCGCGCCGCCATCGAAAAATGCACCGAGGCGGGCATCCTTGGCGACAGTGTGCTCGGCACGCGCCACGCCTTCCACGCCGAGGTGCGCGAGGGCGCGGGCGCTTTCGTCTGCGGCGAGGAGACGGCGCTCATCGCCTCGCTGGAGGGCCGTAGGCCCACGCCGCGCTTCCGCCCGCCCTTCCCGGCGCACCAGGGGCTGCACGGCTGCCCCACGCTGGTGAACAACGTGGAGACGCTCGCCATGGTGCCGTGGATTGTCCGCCACGGCGCGGAGGCCTTCGCCGCACTCGGCACGGCGCACAGCAAGGGCACCAAAGTCTTCGCGCTCGCCGGAAAAATCCGGCGCGGCGGCCTCATCGAGGTGCCCATGGGCATGACGGTCGGGCAGATCGTAAACGACGTCGGCGGCGGCGTGCCCGAAGGGCGCACGCTCAAGGCCGTGCAGGTGGGCGGCCCCTCGGGCGGCTGCATCCCGGCGGCCCTGGCCGATCTGCGCGTGGACTACGAGGCGCTTTCCGGGGCGGGTTCCATGATGGGCTCGGGCGGTTTTGTCGTCATGGACGACACGGACTGCATGGTGGAGATGACCCGCTACTTCCTGTCCTTCACCCAGCTCGAATCCTGCGGGCGCTGCACGCCCTGCCGCGTGGGCACCAAGCAGTTGCTCGAAATACTCACGCGCCTGTGCGGGGGCAAAGGCAAGACATCCGATCTCGATGAATTGCTCCGGTTGGCCGGGGCCATCAAAAAGCAGAGCCTCTGCGGCCTCGGCAAGACCGCGCCCAACCCCGTGCTGACCGGGCTGACCCATTTCCGCGAGGAATTCGAGGCGCACATCGCCGGGCACTGTCCGGCGCACAAGTGCAAGCCGCTCATTGCCTACTCGATTACGGACCAGTGCATCGGCTGCACCAAGTGCGCCCAGATTTGCCCCGCCGACGCGATCCCCATGACCCCCTACGCGGTGCATGCCATCGACCGGGAGAAATGCACGCGCTGCAATGCCTGTTATGAACTATGCCCCGTGAACGCGGTAAAGGTGGACTGATGATCCGGCTCAAGATAAACGGCACGGAAGTGCATATCGCCGAGGGCGCGACGCTGCTCGACGCCGCGCAGGCCGCCGGCGTGGAGATTCCCACACTGTGCCACCTGAAAGAGACCGGCGCGCTCACGTCGTGCATGATCTGCGCCGTGCGGGACAAAGCCGCGGGACGACTCCTGCCCGCCTGCGCCGCCAGGGCCGCGGACGGCATGGACATCGACACGGACGGTGAAACGGTGCATGAGGCGCGGCGCGAAGTCCTGAAGATGCTGCTGGACGAGCATGTGGGCGACTGCGAGGGACCCTGCTCCCGCATTTGTCCGGCCGGGCTGAATATCCCGCGCATGCTGCGCCACATCGAAAAGGGCGAAGCAGAAGCCGCCGCGCGCCGGGCCAAGCTCGACCTCATCTTTCCCGCCACGCTGGGCCATGTCTGCACGGCACCCTGCGAGCGCGTCTGCCGCCGAGGGCAATACGACACGGCCATAGCCATCCGCCAAAGCCACCGCGAGGCGTCCATGCCCTTCCTGAAAGAACCGGTCGGCAAGGACGCGCGCCGTCCGTCGACGGGCAAGACCGTTGCCATAGTGGGTGCGGGACTGGCGGGCATGGCCGCCGCATGGGGATGCGCGCTCAACGGTCATGCGTGTTGTGTGTACGAAAAGAGCGACCAGGCCGGGGCCGCGCTGCGCGGGCTGCCGCAGGACAAACTGCCCGTCGAAGTGCTTGATGCGGAAATCGCCTCGGTGCGGGCGCTGGGTGTGGAGTTTGTCTTCAACAGCGGTGTTCCGCCCGATGCGCTTGTCGAAAAGCACGATGCCGTGATCGTGGCCTGCGGTATGCCGTTCACCCCGGATGCCAAGCTGTTCACCGCCAAGGAAGAAGCCCTGCACGTGCGCGCCATCGGCAGTGGCAAGAAAGCCGCGGGCGAGGTGAATGCCTTCCTGGGCGATCAACCCGCGCCAAGCGCGGATAAATGCTTCAACTCCAATATTGGCCGCCTGGAACCCGCCGAACTCCCCGCCTACGCGGTGGAGCGCCGCAAGAATGTGGGACAGGCGCCCCCGCCTGACGAACCGGCACCCTCGCCACAGGAAAATGTAGGACAGGCGCCCTCGCCTGTCGACCCGGGAATGCTGAATTCAGACCGACAGCCGGGGGCGGCTGTCAGACATGAGGACGACAGCCGGGGGTGGCTGTCCCACACGGAGGCCGCACGCTGCCTGCACTGTGACTGCACCAAGCCGGTCTCCTGCAAACTGCGGCGTTACGCCGAACAGTACGGTCTCGGCCCGCAGATCACGCGCACCATGGAACGCCTGCCCGTGGCACCGATCCAGGCGACCGACAAGGTGCTGTTCGAGCCGGGCAAGTGCATCAAGTGCGGCATCTGCGTGGAAATCGTGCGCGCCTCCGGGTTCGACGCGGGTATTGCGTTTGCCGGGCGCGGCCTTGACTCGCACCTGCGGGTGCCCTTTGGCGCCGGATTGGCGCAGGGCCTGGGTGCTGTGGCCGAACGCTGCGTGCAGTCCTGCCCCACGGCGGCGCTGTCGTTCCGGGACGCGGAGGAAACCTGATGCGCATCCTCCACCTGGTTCCGGGCAGCGGCGGCACCTTCTACTGCCAGAACTGCGTGCGCGACCGCGCGCTGGTGCGCGCGCTGCGCAAAGCCGGCCATGACGTGATTATGGTTCCCCTCTATCTGCCCATGTTCGGCGAAGAGGGCAGTGTGGGCGCCAAGGCGCCCATCTTCTTCGGCGGCGTGAACATGTACCTGCGCGAGAAGCTCCCGTTC
>CAZOMH010000591.1:0-3335 GCA_964580415.1 uncultured Nitrospirales bacterium | reverse complement strand
GCGGCGCGGGGCTGGAGACGCGGGTGTTTGTGCCCGAGTTCGCCGACCGCGAGATTAATTCGCCGGGCGAGCCGGGCATCAGCTACCACATGGGCATGGGATTTGTGCCGGGGACGGTGAAGGATGCGGCGGTTGCGGCGAGCCTGCGCGAGCAGGCTCGGGCGCGCACGGGACGCATTGTGGAGCGGGTGAACGGGCTGCTGGACGAGATTGCGCTGGATTATGCGGAGGATGTGCTGCCGCTGACGCCCGCGGGCAACGCCACGGAGCGTCATGTGTGCGCCGCCTATTATGCCAGGGCCGCGGAGACCTATCCGGATCATGATCGGCGGGCGGCCTATTGGGCGTCCAAGCTGGGTCTGGATGCCGAGGCGGTGAAGAAGAGCCTGGATGACGCGCCCGCATTCCAGGGGGTGATCCGCACGAAGACGATGAAGAAGGGCGGGGTGGGGTATATCGAGGCGAAGGGCGAGGATTTTCCGACGGCGGACCAGGTGAACCGGTTTGCGCTGGCCAACGGGGCAATCCCGGTGTTTGCGCTGCTTGACGGCACCTCCTCGGGCGAGCAGTGCATGGACGAACTGCTGGACGTGATGCAGGCGGGCGGTGTGGCGGCGGTGAACATTATTCCGGACCGGAACTGGAACATCAAGGATCCCGACGTAAAGCGCGTGAAGGTGGCCAAACTGTACGACTTTGTGGAGAAGGCCAAGGCGCGAAACCTGCCGATCTTCGTGGGCACCGAGATGAATGCATACGGACAACGGTTTGTGGATGATTTTGCCGCGCCCGAGATGGCACCGCTGCACGGGGTTTTCCTGGCGGGGGCATGGCTGCTGCACGCGCACACGCTGTTGCAGGCGCGGGCGGGCATGGGGTACATGAGTCCGTGGGCGGCGCACAATTTCAAGTCCGCGGCGGAGAAGAGCACATTTTATGAGGCGTTTGGCCGGGCGTCGTCCACGGCGCCGTCGGGTGCGCTGGGCCAGATAGGTCCGGACCTTAATCCGGCGGAGGCGCTGCGCACGGTTACCGACTAGCCTTCCGCCTCCGCCTCCGCCTGTGGTATGATTGGGGCGTGGCAGGCAATGGTGTGGCGGTTTTTGCACCGCGTGAAAGGGAGAACATGCGCATTATAGGATATCCAAAAAGGAGGGAGATCATGAGCAGGAAGTATCTGTTTGCGGCGTTTTGTGTGTTTATAATAGGGGTTGTGTCGGGTTGCAACCAGACGCCTCCCCCTCCGCCTCCGCCTCCGGTGCCCACCGGGCCGCAGACGAAGCAGGAGGTGCTGGCGCTTGTTTTGCCCGCGCTCGCGCCGCTGGAAGCGGTGCTTGCCGCGCCCGCCGGCAAGGGGGGGCTTTCGGAAGCGGACCGGACGGGGGTGATGTCTGCGCTGCGCGATTCGGTTGCGAAGTATGGCAATCTCGCCTGCGGCCGCGAGGCGTTGCATGACGTGGGTTTCAAACTTGCGGAAATGGGCAAGAAGGCGAGCACGCAGGAACGGTGGCGTTTGGCGCTGGCCTGTGTGGACGCATTCGATATTCTTCAGATGGAAAGCCTGACCGTGGGCAGGCTCGGGGAGCGGGCCAAGACCATGATGGAGCAACCCACGGTCCGGGTTCGGGGCTTCCTTGAGGACAAGGAAAAGAATGATCTGTACGTCTTCATGGAACTGGTGAACCGCAAGACCGGCGAGGTTGAAAAGGTGCAGGCCCGCGAGGGGGAGGAGTTCGGCGGGATACGGCTGCTCAAGGTTATCGGCCGCAACCAGAAGGTGCGTGTCGAATATCTGAAGATTCCCGGGTTGGTCTTCGACGTGGATTTCGAAAACAAGGGCATGTAACCGGGGCGCACTGTCTACGGTTTTTTCGGCGCGGCCATTCGTCCTGTTGCGGCGAGGGCCGCGTCGAGTTTTTCACGGGCCTCTTTCCAGTCGGGCCGCTGGAGCACCACTTTTTGCAGATGGGGGAGGGCGGCCTGTGCGTCTCCCTTGTCGAAAAGCGCTTCGCCGAGGAGGAAGCGCGCGCGCAGGTCTTCCGGGGCCATGTTCACGGCGTCCTGAAGCGCGGCCACCGCCTCGTCATAGCGTTTTTGGCGGGCCAGGAGGCGGCCCAGGTTGGCCGGGGTGTCGGGGTTGGCCGGGTCGAGTTCCCTCGCCCGCCGGTATTCGCGGACGGCGTCGTCGGGGCGGCCCGAGCGCACGAGCAGGTCTGCGTAGTTGTTGTGGGCGAGGGCGAAGTCGGGCCTGATGCGCAGGGCTTCAAGATAGTTCTTTTCGGCGAGGTCCAACTGGTGGCCGCCGAACAGGGCGTCGGCCAGTCCGCATTGGGTGTCGGCGTCGTTGGCGTCGAGGGTGACGGCGCGGCGGAACTCTTCAATGGCGTCGTTTGTGCGGCCCATTTTGGCCAGCAGGAAGGCGTAGTTTTTGTGGCCGGGGGCGAGTCCGGGGCTTAATTCCAAAACGCGCCGGTACTGCTCTTCCGCTTCGGGCCGGGCATTGCGGAACGCCAGCGCGTCGGCGAGTCCGAGCCGCGCGTCGGCATCACCGGGGGCCAGATCGAGGGCTGCGCGGAAAGCCGCCTCCGCCTCGTCGCGCCGGTTCATGTTTGCCAGCAGGAAGCCCATGTTTTTCGGGGTGTTTGGGTTTTTCGGGTCGAGCCGACCGGCTTCGCGGTAATGCAGCAGCGCGCCGTCGTGGTCCCCGCGTTTTTCGAGCAGCGCGGCAAGATTGTGGTGTGCCGGGGCGAGTTCGGGACGGATATTGACGGCCTGTTGATAGTGGTCCGCCGCCTCTGCGTCACGTCCCGCCGATTCGAGCGCGAGCGCGAGGTTGAGGTGGGCGTCCGCGTTGTTCGGGGCAATTCGGAGCGCTTCGGCATACTCCGTGACGGCCGCGTCGGTCCGGTTTTCCCGCGCGTTGAGGAAACCCAGGTTGAAGTGGGCCGTGGCATTATCCGGATCGCGGGCCAGAACCTCCCGGTAGAGTTTTTCCGCGGCTGTTGCGTCCCCGGCCGCGAGCCGTTCACAGCCCAGGTTGTTCATGGCTCCGGCGTGTTCCGGGTCAAGGGCGAGCGCTTTTTCATAGGCGGAAACGGCCTCATTGTGCCTGTCCGCGCCGGCCAGGGCGCGTCCGTAGTCGAACCACAGCGCCGCTGTGGGCGGCATGTCTTTCATGACAGCGCCGTATTCGGCCAGGGCCTCTTCAGGGCGGCCCGCGTTTGCCAGGGAGAGGGCCAGACTGTAGCGCAGGGCGGCGTTTTTCGGGTCGGCTTCAAGGGCGGTCCGGAAGTGGAAAACGGCTTCGCCGTCCCGTCCCGCGGCCTGGAGGGCCA
>CAZOMH010000590.1:0-3341 GCA_964580415.1 uncultured Nitrospirales bacterium | reverse complement strand
CTGGTGACCCTGGCCTACAACGTGAAGCGGCTGTGGAAAATGAAGCATGCCCAAAAATTGGAGGTAAGCCCCACATAGGACTCGAAAAGGCCTGCGGGCACAGCCCCGCGATGGGCCGGAACCCGTTTAGAGGCCGTTTTGCGGTCCCACTGCGGCGGTCGGCCAAAAAAACGGCCCGACAGACCTGTGGGAGAAAAATTTGCCGGGCAAAGTCCGACAAACTGTTAACCCGGATATCTCACCAGTTACTCCGAACAGTCGTACCCGCACGCGGGGCGCGAGCCTCCTATTGGCCGGCTTTAGCGGGCTAAACACGGGCACCGCCACGTTTGGCGTGCAACAACAGTTCGTCCTGCGCTGATCTTGGCAAAAATTTGCCCTGCAAAGAGTTGCGGGCGCACTACAGCGGGTGGTGAGATATCCAGATCAGTCCATCCCGCACATCGCCGCTGAGATGCGGGACCACCTGCCCGGTCCGACCGCCGTTTCCGGGACCATTTTCGCCCCTCTGCCGCTCTCTGGAACAGTCGATTTCCGCATGATGAAACGGGCACCCTCCGGCGGTACCGGAGGGTGCCCGTCCTATGAATTCTCGTTGTCCTGCGACTAGCGGCCGGAGACCTTGGCCATGGCCGCAAGCCCGAGCAGGCTGAGCGCCATGGTGAACAAATCCCCGTACGCGGGCAGGGATTTGCCGGTGCCGCCGCACCCCTCACAACCGCCCTTGCCGGTATCCACAGGCGGCAGACCGGCTTCCGTACGGTCCACGACACCGTCATGGTTTGTGTCCCAAGTATCAAACTGCGCCTCGGTGATCAGCGGGCTGTAGGCATAGGCCTCCGCAAAGGTCAGTTTCTCGTCATTGTTGGTGTCGGCCGCCTCAAAAATGTCGGCGACTTTAATTTCCGCCGGGGGCAGCCCCGCCTCAGCCCGGTCGATGTAACCATTGTGGTCGGTGTCATAGGAATCAAACTGTGACTGGGTCACCAAAAAATTGTAACTGTGCGCCTCTGCATAGGTCACCCGGCCGTCATGATTGGCGTCGGCCGCCTCAAACACCTGGGAAATGTCCAGTTTCGTTGTGGGAAGGAGACTGTTTGCATCCTGAACGCCGGACAAATCCAACCGGTGGTTCACTCCCCAAGCCCCTGTTGCCGCAAGTGCCACCGCACACAAAACTCCAAGGCACGACCTTCTCATACTGTTTCTCCTCCAGTTTCCTCTGCAATTAAGCGCCATGCCGCATCCGGGCATGCCATAAGTACTGTCACAGCCGTCATGTGTTACCAAACAACCGCTTATTCGGGCGGTGCAGCACTTAAGGTCCAAGCACCATCTCATGCCGCCCAAGATATATACTCCCCCACCCCGCCCGACGTTACACTGCGGCGCAGGCAAGCAAACCGCATCTCCGCCATATACCCCCCCCATCCTTCATGCCAGTTTATCAGTCCGAGAATCGCTGTTCAAGATGAATTGTGCGTTTTTCCCGGGTCCCCCGGGTTCTGGGCGCTCTGCCGGGAATGGAGCGCCTCTGCGGCGCGGGTGCAACCCACAGCCCGGAAAACTTCAGCAAAGGCATCGGGCCCGGTCAGTACCGCGGCAAGCGACGATTGACCCTCCGCGGTCTCCCCGCACGCCCACTGGTCCATCCGCTGAAACAGGGGCACGCCCCATGCCAACGGCGCGCCGGGGCCCATAATGTGCAGGCTTGGATTGAGAAACTGCATCCTGCGGTAGGTCAGTGCCTGGCGCAAGGCGGCCTCCAACACGTCAAAGTAATGGCGGGAATCGGGACGGCTCGAGGAAAGCAGCGACAGCGCCGTCTCCTCCTGCCTGTCACACAGTGCCTGCACAATGCGCAGCCACAGGCATTCCGGGCGGGCGTACAAGTCCGGGTGGCGCTGGGCAAATTGCTCCAGCCGTTCGGCCTGCCAAAACCGGTCGGGCGGCATGGCCAGCAGGCACTCCAGCAAGGGCACCAGGGTGCCCTGCGGAAGTTCAAGCGTATTCCAGGGCACGCAGACAGGCCCCGCGATGCGTTCCCAGAAGAAGGCCTTGAGCCACAGCGTGTCCCCCGCAGTTTGCGCCAATGCACCCCGCCAACAGGCAAGCGCCCCGGAAAAATCGCGCCGCCGCACAAGGTATTCGGCGTAATGGTCGCAGTGAAACGGATCGCTCCCGGAACATTTCACGGCGGTCCGCCACTCCTCGCCGGCCTCGTCCATCCGCCCGGCCCGCTCCAGCATCCGCGCGCGCGACTGACGGACGGAGGGATCGTTTGGGGCGGACTTGACGGCGCGGTCCAGACAGGCTGCCGCCTCGGCGGGCGCGGCGGAAAAGACCAGTTCGGCCAGCCGCGCCAGCCGCGCCGCATCCCGCGGCCCGGCAAACTGCTGCCGTCGCAGCAGCAGCTCGGCGTCGGCGGTCTTTTCCTGGTCCACGAGCAGGTCCGCCTCCAGCGTCAGCCATTCCCAGGGCGCGGCGGCCTGTTCCCGCCACGCCTGGCGCAGCATGTGAAAAGTCTCGGTTCTTCCCGTCTCCGTTTGGGCGCGGGCGGCCATCAGCGATGCCGTCTCGTCCCTGACAACCGCCTCGGGATGCCTGCCAAAGAGGTCCTCCAGCGAGGCGGCGTCGCGCAGTTGCCTGCACGCGGTCATTTCCATGTCCGCCAGGCGCGCCCCCAACGCGCGGGACTGGTCAACGCGCCGCAGCGCGCGCATGCGGCGCAACGCCTCGCGCGGGTTTCCCGCATCGAGGCTTTGGCGGGCGGCGGCGCATGCCTGCGCCACGCGCCGCCGCCGCAAATAGCGGCGCAGCGCCCAAAACGACAGGGGACCGCCGATCAGCACAATGAGGGAGCAGACGGTGAGCATGCGCGCGCGCCGGACACGCTCTTTCTCCATTCTGTCCACGAGATCGTCCACCTCCGCGCGTTTGCTGGCGTCGCCCAGCGCCTCTATGGTGGACTGCGAAAGTTCGACGGCAAAGACAACGTCATTGTAGGTGCGGTCTCCGCCGCCCAGCAGGTCCTCAAAGCCCAGCAGGACGTAGGGACTGTTCTGATAGGCGACCGTGACCACATGCTGAATCTTGTCCGGATTGCGTTCGGGAATGGTGGTAAACCGGCCCTTTGCGCCATGCACCGCATCCGCGTCCAGAAAGAAGATCAGCCGTGTTCCCGCGGGCAGCGTGCCCAAGTCGATATAATCCCCCGGCAGCATGGGGGTGTTTTTGCCGCGCGGTTTTCCATAAAGCGCCTGACTTGGGGGGACTCCCCGGCGCAGCACGTCGGCATATTCGAAGAGTTTCATGGGGGAAGTGGCGTTGGAAAACAGAAT
>CAZOMH010000589.1:0-3342 GCA_964580415.1 uncultured Nitrospirales bacterium | reverse complement strand
TTTACCCGGGGTAGGCCATGTCACGCCAGCGGCGTGACATTGGCCAACCCCGGGCTTTGCTCCATAGCCCCGTTGGGGCGTCCGGAGAAACAGGCCGAATACTGCTCTCACGCGATTTTGCGGCGGGCAAGCGGTCACCCGCCGGGTGCGCACGCCAACAAGGTGTTTCGGTTGTCCCATACGCTGTATCCAGACGCTCTTCCACCACGATGCAACCACAGAAGGATTCCTTATCCGACGATTAGGGATCGATTCACGTGTTGCCACTTCACATGTCGGCGTATCATCCATACAGAAGCAAAATGGATCTTCGCGAACATACTGAAGCCTGGAGGTTGGCATGAGCGACGCAACGGTCTTCGAACCCCTAAGCAAAGAAGAGAAGAGGAAATATTCTGGTATGGCTACCGGTTTTCGTCCGAAACCCTGTTTTCTGTGGGTAAAGACCACCACAAACCTGATGTATTGAAGGCGCAAAACGAAGAAATCGAGCACATATTCTCTGATAAGGGCGGACCGCTAGTCGTTGCAAAGGGTAGACGCGAACCTGTCGACCCCACGATCAAGGCAAAACCCCTCGGCTGGCTGCAGCTTCGGAAGTGCCGGAGCTTGATAGAAAAAGCAAGGGAGGTAGAGCGGGAGAAATTGCGTCACTAGCAGATGGATTGATGTTCCGTTGCCCCGCGGATTGAGTCATGCATTTCGTGCCAGAAACGCATGCAATCCATCGCTTCCGCCCAAGGGAACCGCCACAAGCCTCCCCCTTTCCGCCAGCGGATAGGCCACCTCGGTACGGCACACGACGGCCCCGCGCTTGATGGCCTCCGGCCCAAATGCCTTCACTAAGGATGCGGTGCCGCGAAGCGCCCCGGCGTCCACCTGTGCGGCGGCCTTGCATTCCAAAGCGAGGAAGTGGCGCGGCCCCACTTCCACCAGCAGGTCCACCTCGTCGCCCTGCGTTTCGCGCCAGAACCAGCAGGGCGGGCGTTTGCCTCTGTTGAGGAAATGCTTGCGCGCCTCGCTGATGACCAAGTTCTCCCAGACAGCCCCCCAGACAGCATTTTTCATCACGGCGGGCCAGTCTGAGAATCCCAGCAGGTAGACCAGCAGGCCGGGGTCGCAGAAATACAACTTTGGGGTCTTGACCAAGCGCTTTCCGGCGTTGCTGTGATAGGGCTCCAACAAGAATACCTGTCGGCTGGCCTCCAAAATGGACAGCCAGCTCTTGGCCGTATTGACTGTGATGCCGACATCGCGCGCCAACTCAGAAAACGAAAGCAATTGCCCGGCTCTGGCCGCGGCCGCGCGAAGGAACCGGTCGAAGTCGCGCAGGCTTCCCACATTCAGTATATTCCGGACATCCCGCTCCAAGTAGGTAGCCAGATAGGAGCCAATCCACAGATCCCGGTCCAGTTCGGGACGTTGCCAGAGCTCCGGATATCCGCCCCTCCAGCAAAGTTGGTCCGCATCACCCGGCGGCTCCATCCGTTCCAGCTCCGAAAGTGTCAGCGTGGGTAAGGACAACACCGCGCACCGCCCCGCAAGCGACTCGGTGACTCCGGCCATGACGGTGAAATCTTGAGAACCCGTCAAGACAAAGCGCCCCGGCCGCTTGTCGCGGTCCACCACCACCTTCAGATGCCGCAGCACCTCGGGCACGTACTGCACCTCGTCAATAATGAGGGGGTCGGGATGGCTCCGCAGAAAGCCCTCAAAGTCCAAGCGTGCCGACTCCGCCTCCCGGGGAATGTCAAAGGTGACATACCGGGCCTTTGGGAAAAGATGCCTTACCAGCGAGGTCTTACCGGCCTGCCGGGGCCCGGTGAGCACCAGAATGGGGAACTGGCCGAAGGACTTCTTGACCACCGCCGATATATCTCTTTGAATCCACATTGCATATATTATGCAATTCCATTGCAAATTTGTCAAGCTTGGCCCGGCGTCAAAACGCTCCATCGCCTTGGAAGACAGGCCGGACAAAAGGGACAGTTGGGCTATGGCGCGGTGGTCAACATTCCCCGCCACGCTTCCAGCGTGGCTGCCCCCTCAAAGGGGGACCGGGCCAGGCGCGCGGCCGGTCCGTGGCGGAATGCATTCCCCGTGAACTTCTGTCCATCCCATCTCGGAATGCCGGGGAATCACCCGCCGTATCCGGCGGGCTCATCACTTCCCGCCCCCTCTCCCCCTCCCATAATTCGCATACTTCCCATCCCATCCCATATTTCCCATACCCCAAGTGACCAACCTCCCCGCTCAGTCCGTTTCCGACCGGTAATAGAAATACATGCTCATCAGGGCCAGGCTCGTAAACAAATGCCAAAAGCTGTGTCCCTGCAGCCACGCATCACCGGTGGGGAAGAAGCGCTTGTCAATATCCAGGCTCCGGCAGGTTACCCCGAGCGCGAGCATCACCCCGGCCACCGCGAGCCACCGCGCCGCCGGTTTTGCGCGCTTTTGAAATATGTCCAGCACACCAAACACCGCCACGGCCAGAATCAGCGCCGGAAGCACCGTGCCGGAGGACATGGACCATTTATATATGTACAACAGCGCGCTCGCAATCACGGCAAGCACGCACAGCAGGGGCCATGTGGCCCGTCCCCCGGCCTCAGACCACCAACGGCCAATGTTCAGCGCGATCAATGCCACCAATGGGGAATACATCGCGGCAACGTCCAGTTGTTGCCCCCGATAACTCAGTGTCGCATGGAACAGACCGCTTCCAAAACCCAAATAGCAGCAGGCCGCGCCGAAGAGCATGCTCATGGCCGGGGTGAACACCAGGTAACCGCCGTTGCTCTCCGCCCGCCGCCGTGCGTCATACACCCCCAAAACGATGGCATACAGTCCCACGCCAACATAGAACATGTTGGACCAGGTGTTCGCACGGGTGCGGAACACCGCGTCGATATGAACCGCCTCGGCATATTTGGGCTGGCGCAACTCCCCCCCCTCGACCCATCCGGACCACACATTCCTTCCCGCAAATGCTGTCTGGAACCCGATGAGCAGTATGGTAATCGCCAGAAACAGCCCGCACACCCATCCATGCACCCGGTTTGGAAAGGGTTCGAGCCGCATCCAGTCCCAAAAGACTTCACACCTCGATTCCTCGGACATGAGCATTCCTCTCTCGTATAATGCGCACCATCTGCGGCGCGCACGGGATTGTACGGTCCCCTTTGGACCATGTCCGGGACCCTGCCGTTTCGATTTGCCCCGTAGGGAACCGGCGGATTATCCTCAAAGGGACCATGCCCGGAAATTGGTTCGAGAAAGAAGGAAATGGCTGCCATGACGAACTTCAGGGAAGAACAACGCTTCGCCGCCTGGGTGTACTGG
>CAZOMH010000588.1:0-3342 GCA_964580415.1 uncultured Nitrospirales bacterium | reverse complement strand
AACGCCTGTTCCGCGGTCAGGGGCTGCCGATCGGCCAGTGCGCTTTCCAGACCGTCCCCGCAGCCGAGCCCGCTTTGCCGCCGCTTGAGATCGACCCTGAGAGGGAACCGCGGACCGGCCGGGCAGACGGGACGGGGCAGGATGAATGAACGTTCAACTTGAGTGGGATCCCTTTCTCTTTGTGCGCTATATTCTTTGTGGTTAATTGCCGGATCTAGGTTAAAGCTTGGAGGGGTGAGCGGTCGGCCAACGCCGAATGCCAAAGTTATCGGAAAAGACAAGGAGTGTCAGATGAAACGGTTCCAGAAAAGATTGGTTTATGGGATGGCGGGGTTCCTGTTGCTCACGGGGTGCCGGTCTGAAAATGACGGGGCCGCTCAGGCGGATGCAGCCGAAGGCTGCGTCACGTTCTATGTCTCGCCTAAGGGCAATGACGCCTGGTCCGGCGGTTTGGCCAAGCCGAACCGGGCGGGAACGGACGGGCCGTTCGCCACAGTGACCCGCGCGCGCGATGCCGTCCGCGCGCTGAAAGCGTCCGGGCCGTTGACGGCGCCCGTGGCGGTCCTGCTGCGAGGGGGCCGGTACTACGTCACCGAACCGCTCCGGTTGGGCCCCGAGGACTCGGGTACTGAGTCGTGCCCGGTCACGTACGCCGCATACCGGGGGGAAACGCCGGAGTTGATCGGAGGTCGGCGGTTGACCGGATTCCAGCCGGCGGACAAGGGGCAAGTGTCGCTCGCGCTGCCTGACGTCAAGGCGGGGACGTGGGCGTTCCGGTCGCTGTTCATCAACGGCGAGCGGCAAGTCCGGGCACGCTTCCCGAACATCGACCCTGCCGACCCGTACCGGCGGGGCTTCCTGTACAACGGCGCCCGCAGCGGCTTGGGGAATGTGGTCGGCTGCATCCATAACGTCGGCGACTGGATGGAGTACAAGATGACCGTTCCCGCCGCCGGCGACTACACCTTCTGGATGTTCTACGGGGCGATGAACAACAACCCCGCGATGAAGGCGGGCATGTCGGAGCGCACCGAATTGACGGTGGACAACGGCACGCCGGTCCCGCTGCGGAACCTGCCCGACACGGGCGGGTGGGGAACCTTCAAATGGAGCCCCGCCGCAACCGTCAAACTGACGGCCGGCGAGCATGTCATGCGCTGGCGGAACGTGAAGAGCGGGGGGCTGAGCCTGGTGGCCTATGTGTTCTGCGACGACCCGGCCTGGAAGCCGGTGGACGAGAACCTGCCGGCCGTCGCCGCCGGACGCCATCTTGTCTTGGTGAAAGCGGCGGGGTTCGTCGAGTCGCAGGGAAAACAGTTGTCGGTGACCGGTTTCAGCAAGAAATCGGCCACCGTCATTTCGTGCCCGCCCGATGTTTTCAAGCCCGCCTGGCTCGCGCCCGAAGCCGAACTCCACGTCTACCAGTCCAGCTCGTGCCGGGCGTTTTTGGAGATCGTCTCGATCCAGAGCTATGACCCCGAAACCCACGACATCAAACTGCGCGGACCTGACTGTCAGGCGCTGCTGGCGGCGGGTGACCGCTATTACGTGGAAAACGTCTTTGAGGAACTCGACAGCCCCGGCGAGTGGTATTTGAACCGGCAGACCGGCGTCCTGAGCTGCCTGCCCAAACCGGTCTTCACGGCCAAGTCTGAGGTGATCGCGCCGGCCGTGAAGCGGCTGTTTGACATTCAGGGCACGGCCGGGAAGGGGCCGGTGTCACACCTGCGCCTGTCCGGGCTGACCCTCCGCTGCACGGATTGGGAACTGGGCGACGGCTGCACCGGGTACGGCATGGGCAGCGACGGGGTGGTGTATCTCGGGAATGCGGAGGGCTGCGCGGTGGAGAACTGCGAGTTCCGCAACATCGGTAAAAATGCGGTGTGCATCAAGGGCGGCCGCGGGAACCGCGTCGCGGGGTGTGAGATCGCGCACAGCGGCGGCGGCGGTGTGCTGATCCTTGAGAGTTCCGGCAACACGGTGACCGACAACCACATCCACCACTGCGGCGAGGGCTATAAGCACAACGGCGGCGTGGTCTTGCAAGGGGTTCAGGCGTCCGGGAACACGGTCTCGCATAATGCGATCCATGACATGTCGCGCTACGGGATTTCGCTGAAGAACCCCGGAAGCACCAACGTGGTGGAATACAACCGGGTTCAGAACACCAGCTTGGAAACGTACGACACCGGCGCCATCGAGGTCACCCAGGGGGACCGCAACTTCCGCTCCGGCAGCGTCATCCGCGGCAATCTGGTCGCCGATTCGATCGGGTATTCCACGACCGGCGACAAGCCCTGCTTTATGTCGTGGGGCATCTACCTGGACTCGTTCGCCGGCGGATACGAGGTGACCGGGAACATCACCTACCGGAATTCGCACGGCGGAATCATGCTGCAGGGCGGCAAGGACAACCGCGTGACGAACAATATCTTCGTGGACAGCCGTCAGATGCAGGGGCTCCTCGCCAATTACATTGACAACTCGCGGGGCGAGGTGCTGGAGCGCAACATCTTTTACTGGACCATCCCTGACGCCGTCCTGTACGCCACCGGCAGGCTCATGACCCCGGAGGTCATCCGGGTGGACAACAACCTGATTTTCCAGGTCGGCGCCACAGAGCCGCGCATGGGGTGGGGGGGGTGGAAGTCCTTCGCCGACTGGCAGGCTCGCGGATTCGACAAGCATTCCGTGTATGCCGATCCGCTCTTTGCTGATCCCGCCAAAGACGACTACGCGCTGCGCCCCGGCTCGCCGGCGTTCACGCTGGGATTTGTGCCCATCGACGTCAGCAAAATCGGTCCGGTCAAGCGGCGCTGTTCCTGCCCGATCGTTCCGGCAGGGCCGCTGTTCTGGCCGCCCGCTCCCGCGGCAACACCCGGACAGGTTGACGCCAAGCAGCAAAAGCGGTAACGTCCTGCCGGTCAGTCCAAGATGCGCTTCAGCTCCTGCGCGGTTTTCAGCCACGCCTCGTTGCCGCCTTGGCCTGCCACACAGGCCACGTGATTCGGTCCGGGCGGAGAGTACGTTGCGTTGGGCAAGAGAGTGACCTCGTCCAACTCCAGTCTCGCATCCGGATGAAGGCTCTTGTCGGCAGCATCCGTCCAGAAGCGGATCCGGATATTGGAGGCCTTCGGGGCCACCGCACCGAAGAAGCGCCCGTCCGCCCCGTCCATCCAGCAGTCCGCCGCCTCCAGGCCCCAGAGGTTGGGCGGCAAGGCCGCGGGTGCGCTTTTGAAGTCGCTGTACAGCCGGAAGAAGAGGCTCTTCAGTTTCAGCGGGACCGTGCCGACATTCTTCACGCTCACGGGTTCGCTGATGAACCACGGCGTGCCCGGCGGC
>CAZOMH010000587.1:0-3344 GCA_964580415.1 uncultured Nitrospirales bacterium | reverse complement strand
GCAAACATGACGATTACCACCAGCGGCACCGGCCCCGCGCCCAGCCGGAAAATACCGATAAACGCCCCGCCCGGCGTGCCCGGCGCGGTGTCGGGATATATCTGGTTGTTGCTCCATGCGAAACGCATGAAGCCTTCCATGAAGAACGCCACCGAGAGCGTCCACAGGATCGGGTTGGCGTTGAGCCGCCCCACGACAAAGCCGTTCATCGCCCCCACGGCGAGTCCCGCAAGCACGCCCAGCACCAGCGCCGCCGGAAGACCCAGCGGCAGTGACGCCACCGTGATAATGCCGGAGAATGCCATGATGGACGGCAGCGACAGATCGGCCATGCTGCCCGAATAGGTCACAAAAGCCATGCCGGACGACACGATCCCGAGCAGCGCCACCGCGGCCAGAATGTTCAGCAGGTTCTCGCTTGTGAGAAAATCGGGCGACACAAACACACCGCCCGCCAGCAGCAAAGCGGCCACGGCATAGATGCCCAGCGTCTCCAGCGCCGAGGACAGCGCGTTCTGTTTTTCAGGATCACGCCCGGGCATGGCATTCCCCCAAATGACCGTTCGCCGCCAGCAGCAGCGACTCCTCGGAAAGCTGTTCCTTGGAAAGTTCGCCGATGAGCCGGCCGTTCCGCATCACCACGGCACGGTCGGACAGGCCCGCCAGTTCGGGCAGGTCGGAACTAATCAGCAGCACCGCCGCGCCCCGGTCGGCCAGTGCCATCACCGCCTCGTGAATCTTGCGCTTTGCCCCCACATCCACGCCGCGCGTGGGTTCGTCAAGGATCAGCACGCACGGCCCGGTGGCGAGCCACTTGCCCAGCAGCACCTTCTGCTGGTTCCCACCCGACAGCGTGCCCGCGTCCACTTCGGGCGACGCCGCCGCGATGGACAATTCCTCCATGCAGCGCCGAACGACCCCGGCGTCCCCGCCGGAACGGCGCAGCCCCGCCAGCAGATTCACACGCACCGGCAGGCGCAGAAATAGTCCGTCCGCCTTGCGGTCTTCACCCAGATACACCAGGCCCTTTGCCGCGTTGCTTGGATAATCGCCGGGGGTCAGCGCCTCGTCGCGCAGGAACGCGCGCCCCCGGTGCAGCGGGTCCAGCCCGCACAGCGACCGCGCCAGTTCTGTCCTGCCGGCTCCGGAAAGGCCCGCCACGCCCAGAATCTCACCGGCGCGGAGCGTGAATGACACATCGTGAAAGAAGCCAAAGCGCGTGAGCCCCTCCGCGCGCAGCACGGGCGCGCCAATCTTCGCCTCGCGGCGCAGGTAAAACTCGTCGATGTTTTGCCCCACCATCATCCGCACCAGCGAGCGGGGCGTGGCCTCGTGGATTTCTTTGGTCGCTATCCTGCGGCCGTCGCGCATCACCGTCACCCGGTCGGCGATCTCGAATATCTCCGGCAGGTGGTGCGAGATGTAGACAATCGACAGCCCCCGGTTGCGCAGGTCGCGGATGATTCGAAACAGCCGCCGCACCTCGTCCCGCGACAGCGACGACGTCGGCTCGTCCAGCACCAGGATGCACGGATGGTTGCCCAGCACCTTGGCGATCTCCACCAGCTGCGCCTCGTGCGGACTGATTTCCGCGACCGTCTTGAGCGGGTCCAGGTCGAGCCCAACCCGTTCCAGACAGCCCCGCGCCTCGCGCAGCAGCCGCGCCCGGTCAATAAACCCGCCCCAACGCACCGGCAACCGCCCGACCAGCAGATTCTCCGCAATGCTGATCGGACGGGCAAGGCTCAGTTCCTGGTACACCATGCCGATGCCCTGTTCCTTGGCGGCGGCGGGCGAATGAATGCGCGCCTCCCTGCCGCCGATGCGTATGGTGCCCGTATAGTCGTCAAACGACCCCGTCAGGATTCGCATCAGCGTCGATTTACCCGCACCGTTTTCCCCCATCAACGCATGCACCTCCGCGGGCGCCACCTCAAAGTCCACGTTGTCCACCGCCAGCATTCCCGGAAAGCGTTTGGATACGCCCTCCATCGACAAGGCCGGTTGTGTGAACGCTGCTGACATCACCCTCTCCGGCGGCGGACAAGACCCTCGGGCCGCCGCGCGCTCCGGGGAAGTTTAGCACATGGACGGGCCGGTGCGGAGAACCGCACGCGGGACCGCGCCGGACGAGAAATGTGCCCGCTCCAGCGCCTATGCCCGGCGGCGGAGTCTCCGGGCGCTGAACAGGATGCAAAGCGCCGCCAATGCCAGCGCGGGAACGCCCGCCGCGGGGATGGCGTTCATTGCCTTCACCGTGACAAAGACCGGGTCTGTTTCCACGGTCGTGCCGTTGCCGTCGGTCACCCGGCAGGAATACCAGCCCGAATCCTCCAGTTTCAGGCTGTCGATACTGAAGCTGCTGTCCGTCCGGCCCTGAATCGGAACGGTCCCCTTGTACCACGTATAGACCGGCGTGCCCTCGGCCCCGTCCGTCAGCACGGTCCAGGACAGGCTGCCGCCCTCCTGAAAAGTGCCGCCCTCCGGTTCGGACAGGAATGAAAAGGTCTTTGCCAGCCTGAAGGACCACCCGGACCACACCCCCCAGGGATAGGTGTTGGACATGCCGCGAAATTCAGATTCGTGGGCCTGCAAATCCCAGGTGTTGTAATAGATGTACGTCTGCGGCGGGCCCGCGTTGTAGCCGATGACGGGGATGAAATGGTCGGTATCCCCGTTGCCGTCGGAATCGACGAGAAACACCATGGGCCGTCCGGCGTCGATTTCCTGCCGCACCACGGAGAAAGTCAGCGTGGACCCAAAATAGTATACGGAGGAGGAGGGTATGTAATGGGAAGACCGGAGCGCCACATAGCCGGTGAACGAGGGAACAACACCGCTCGACCAACTCCAGCCGTAATAATTGTTGGCGGAAGATCGGGATGTCCCCATGAAATCGGCCACACAGTTGTCCGCATGGGGCGTGCGGCCCTGCTGGAGCGCGTCGTCCTGCTGCATCGTGGGCGGGGCATCCTCCGGCCGGGCATAATCCTCATAGTGCTGCTCGCTGCCCGCGGGATAGGATGACGACGACGATCCGCCCGAAGCAATGGCCTGGTCCACATCGCCCGTTTGGGTCGCGGCGGACCCTGAAATCAGGTTGTCAAAACCCCTGGCATCCCAATAGCCGAGCACCATGCCCACGGAAGTCGGTCCGCACCCGTGCCGCCACAAATACGCGGGCACGCCGTCAAGCATGATTGCCGTCTTGGAATCGCCCAGCGGCGGGGACACCACGCCCGGAGGCGGCGCGGGCCCGGTGGTGCTCTGGCGGGCCTCCTGGGCCAGCGCCGCACCCCCGGCCAACAATGCCAGCAATAGCGCCGCAAGAACCGCACACCCGG
>CAZOMH010000586.1:0-3350 GCA_964580415.1 uncultured Nitrospirales bacterium | reverse complement strand
CCAGCGCCGCGGCGGACACGGCTGCCGCCTTGAGAAAATCACGCCGGTTCGTTGCTCCCGGTCCCGTGCTGTTTTCCATATGCGTTCCCTTTCCGTACTAGTATCCGGCAGCTTCTTGTCTTCTTGCGCAGAAGTTAATGACGTCCCCCGGGCCTTGCAGCCCGGGATGGTTAGTGCCGCGCTTTCAGTGCTCCGAACGATGAACAGGACCGGTCCACTTGCCGTGCCGCCGTTCTGACTCCCGACTCCTTTGGTTGCGGTCGTTGGCCGTGCCGGGACTAGTCCGTGGTTGAAACCACCATCACCTCCACACCCGCATGGCGGAAGGCATCCAATATCTTTGCGTCCGCCCGATCATCCGTCACCAGCGTGGTGATGGCTGTCACGGGCGCGACCTTGTACAGCGAGAATTCGCCCAGCTTGCTGTGGTCGGCCACAACGATCAATTCGCGCGACGCGGCGATCATGGCCTTCTTTGTCTGCGCCGTGGCCAGCACGGGAGAACTGAGCCCCTCCTCCGGCGACAGGGCGTCCGCGCCGAGTATGGCCTTGTTGGCGACAAGCTGCACGAGCTGCTGCTCCGTCGCGGGACCGACCGTCGTGCCGCTCACGGGACTCACCTCGCCGCCGATCATGACGAGCGCCATATCGTCGCGGGGGATGAGCGCCTGCACCACGTCAAAGGAATTGGTGACAACCGTCACTCCCGCGGCGGACAGGTGACGCGCCGCCTGGTAGGTGGTGAACCCACCGTCCATCATGACGAGGTCATTGGGCGCGACCAGCCCGGCCGCAACGCGGCCGATGCGTTCTTTTTCCGCGGGGTTAATCCGGCGGCTTTCGGCGAGCGTCGGCCCCGTGCGCACGTGCTGTCCGGGCGCGGCCCCGCCGCGCGTGCGTTCAATGAGGCCCCGCTCCTGAATGTGGGTCAGATCGCGGCGGACGGTGGCCGGCGAAATGCCGATGCGCAAAGCGATCTCCTCAATGGTCGCGCCCCCCCGGGCTTCGACCAGTTGAATGATCCGTTCCCACCGCTCGGGGATGAGTGTGCGCTGCAAGGGCCGTACTCCGATGTTAATGTCAAGCCTGGGCCTTTTGTGATCCTGAGCCGCCGCCACCTGCGTCGGCGATTCGCGACAGAAAAGCCGGAGACAAAGGCAGGCGGGACGCCTGCGGTACGTATCGCCGCCGTGCCGGCGGCCTTGTGCTTCGTCTATTGCGAATTAACACATGCGGTGATACACGCATGTTTCCGCAGTTCCAAAGAACTTAAACTGTCTTGGCAGTGACGCGAAGGATATTATTCTCAGGCCAACCAGTGTCGAAGAGAAGGTCCTTCACTTCACTTCACTTCACTTTGCTCCGTTCAGGATGATTACGTAGCGAATATATCAACATATGCTCAAAAATGTCAAGGAAGTTTTCATGCAATGACTCATTAAGGCCGACGCTTGCGCGCTCTGGCACCACAATGAGTCATATTCTGCTCATTTCCTGCTTGACTTCAGCGGCCGTGCCTGCAATAATGTCGGCCATCATGGAATCCCCCGTTGCAGAGAACCGGCCCCCGCACATCGTGGGTGCGGGCATTTGTTGCCTCGACCACATCCTCGTCGCCCCCACGGTTCCGTGGGGCGATACGGCACAGGTGAGGGAATACTGCATGCAGGGGGGCGGACTGGTGGCGACGGCGCTCGTGGCCTGTGCGCGACTGGGCGCCCGGACGGAACTGCTCAGCATGCTGGGCGGGGATGCGGTGGGCGACCAGATTCTGGATGAACTGGAAGACGAGCGCGTGTCAATGGTTCATGTGGTCCGCCATCCCGCCGGGGCCAGCCCGTTCAGTTTCATTCATGTCGATGATAAGACGGGTGAGCGCACCATTTTCCACCGGCGCGCCGCCGGGATGCAGTGGCGGGGCACGGACCGCAGCCTGCTTGCCGGTGCCCAGGCCGTGCTGGTGGACGATTACTATCCCGACCTCGCGCGCGACGTTACTGCGGCCGCACGGGAATGTTCCGTGCCGACCGTGGCCGACACCACCCCGAACGATGCCAACGCGGACTGGATTCGCAACGTGGACGTGCTGATCGCCCCGCGCCATTACCTGCGCGACGGCGGGTTCGGCGGCGACGTGGACCGGGCGCTGGACGCCATCCACGCCATGGGTCCGGAAACTGCCGTTATCACGCTGGGCGAGGACGGCTGGGCGGCTTCCGGCCCCGGCGGACGTTCGCGCGGCGCGGCGTTCAAAGTGGACGTGGTGGACACGCTCGGCGCAGGCGACGTGTTTCACGGGGCTTTTGCCTATGGCCTGGCCCGGGGATGGGCCATTCCGGAATGCGCCGAATTTGCATCGGCTGTGGCGGCTGTAAAATGTACCCGCGTGGGCGGCCGCACCGGCATCCCCACGTTTGAAAAGACCTTGGAATTCCTGCGCAAGAACAGCGCAAATGATTGGACGGACATTTGAGGAATTGCATGCCCGACAAAGACGGGCACGATTCCCTTTTGGAGCGCGGCGGCAACGACGCCGCTTTGGTTCTCCCACGTGAAAGTTTAAACCCTTCGGCAGTGGCGCGGATGAAGCCAAAGCGGTGTCGCCGCCAAGCTCTGCCACCGCACTCCAAATGTGGGTGCGGCGCAGCGCTTGACCGTGCCGGAGAGTTCCATTGCAATGAAACACAACGTCAAGGAAATGACACACATGAGCGCATTGGGCAAGCAGATACGTTTGAACCGCATTTTCCGCCATCCGTCGGGACGCATCCTCGCGGTGGCGGCGGACCATATGATCAACTACGCCGTCGGCATGCCCGAAGGGCTGCGGCAGATTGAAAACACGGTGCGGAAGATTATCGAGGCGCAGCCCAGTTCGATTACGCTGAACAAGGGCATCGCCATGCGCTGCATCAAGGACCTTGCCGGGCGCATCCCGCTGATCATTCAGCAGACGGCGGTCAGCCCCAACTGGCCGGGCCAGGTTTCCCATGCGGAAGTGGAAGAAGTCGTCGCCATGGGTGCGGACGCCATCGCGGTGGCCACCTTCGTGAAAGACCCCAACGAATACGACAATATCGCGCACCTGGGCGCCACGGTCCGCGCGGCCGAACGTTTCGGCCTTCCGGTCATTCCGCACATCTATCCCATCGTGGAGAAAAACGGCAAGCGGGTGGTCAGCGACAAGGCGGAAGATATTGCGTATGCGGCGCGGGTGGGCGTGGAGATGGGCGCCGACGTCGTCAAGATACCCTACACCGGCGATCCCGCCTCCTTCGCCGACATCGTGTCTGTTTCGCCGATCCCGGTGGTCACGGCGGGCGGCCCCAAGTGCGACACGCTCGAAGACG
>CAZOMH010000585.1:0-3354 GCA_964580415.1 uncultured Nitrospirales bacterium | reverse complement strand
GTTCCGCCTTGATCCGGGCGGCGAGTTCCGCGCCGAGTTTTTCCGCGTCTCCGTTGAGCTTCAGCTTGGCCGCGTCGGTCACGTGGGCCATGGAGTGCTTGACCGTTCCCGTCTTGCACCATTCGGCCAGCTTGGCCATGAAGTCCGGGTCCTTGCTGAAAGACTCGGTCCAGAGGCGCGAGTGCTTCACATTAAGCCGGTCAAGCGATGCGGAATGGTTGAGCAGCGAGACCAGTCCCGGCCAGGTGCCGTCGAAATTGGCCAGCATCAGGATGGGGCCGCGGTGCGTCTGCAGCGGGCCGCAGACATGGTGGGCGTAGGCCCAAATGTTCAGGACGACGATGACCGGCGCTTCCGGATCGATCTTCTGGAAGGTGGCCGTGCCTTCGCACTGCCGGGTCAGGAAGCCGTGTTTGCGCTTGGTGTCGTACTCCGGCAGGGCGATGGTGTCCCAGCCGAGTTTCTTGAGCGCCTTCTTGACCTGCGCCAGCGTGGACGACTGCAGCGGCCAGCCGGCAGTGCAGGCCGGTTCGCGGAAGTCGCCGTTGGAAACCAGATATACGGTGTTGTTCTTCGCCATGGCTCAATAATCCCCGTCTTGGTTGCGCGCCCGCCACGGGCGCATATAGAAACGATTTGCGTCCATTGTATTCCCTGTTTTGGCCCGGTTCAATTTTGGAGTGCGGGGGGAAAGGGAAAAACGGGGCAGGGGATGTATGGGAATGGAAATTGACGGAAAAGACCACCGGACATGCCGCACCCCCCTCTTTCGATGCCCGGACGAATCCCATCCTTCGCATTCTTCCCATTCCCCCATATTTCCTGCGGCGCGGCCAAACCGCCAAATTGCGTCACCGGCCGGGCTTCTATAGAATACGGGTTTGCCCCGGAACTGAAATCAGAGCAAAGGACACCTTGTCTAATGGAATACATCAGCTTTGCGGTGGACGTGTTTTTGCATTTGGACAAATATCTGAGCACGATAATCCAGAACTACGGCGCGCTCACGTACCTGATTCTGTTTGTGGTTGTGTTTTGCGAGACCGGGCTGGTGGTCACGCCGTTTCTCCCCGGCGATTCGTTGCTCTTTGCCGCGGGTGTGTTTGCCTCCATGGGGCAGCTCAATGTGGCCGGGATCATTGTCATGCTCTGCGTGGCGGCCGTCCTTGGCGACACGGTGAATTACGGCGTCGGGCATTTCCTGGGCCCGCGCATTTTCCGCGGCGAAAACGTGCGGTTCCTAAACAAGAAACATTTGGAACGCACCCACGAGTTCTTTGAGCGCTACGGTTCGGAGACCATCATCATCGCGCGGTTCGTGCCCATCGTGCGCACCTTTGCCCCCTTTGTCGCGGGCATGGGCAGCATGAGTTATTTTAAATTCCTCACGTACAACGTCTTCGGCGGGGTGCTTTGGGTAAATCTGCTCACACTGGGCGGCTACATGTTTGCCAACGTCCCGGTTGTGAAGAACCATTTTTCCTACGTGGTCATCGCCATTATCATCATCTCACTGCTGCCGGGCGTTTATGAGTTCATGCGGCAGCATAAACTGGCGAAGAAAGACGCGGAGAAGTAGTGTCGAGGGTCGGCGGTTGTTGTGCGGAAAAGGGCCGCCGTTGGGTTGAACTCTTAAGGACGGGTGGAGACAACATGAGCACAGCGGCATACCAGGGTGAACTAGTCAGCGATTCGGGCCGGCGGCTGCCGTCGGGCTACAAGTGGGCCATTGTGGCGATGCTGTGGTGCATCACCTTCTTCAATTACGCGGATCGCAATGCGTTGAACGCGAACATGCCCCTGATCAAGGCCGAGTTCGGGTTGGACAAGACCACGGGCGGCATGCTGGGGGCCGCCTTTGGCTACACCTACGGACTCTGCGCCCTGTTCGCGGGGTTCACGGTGGACCGGGTGCGCCGCAAGACGGCCGTCCTGGTCGGCCTGCTCGTCTGGAGCGCCATTTGCATGGGCACGGCCGCCGCGAACAGCTTCTGGGTGCTGTTTGCCTTTCTTGCGCTGGAGGGACTGGGCGAAGCCTTCTATTTCCCCGCCGCGATGTCCATGATGAGCGACTATCACGGCAAGGCGACGCGGTCCAAAGCGATGAGCATTAACCAGACCAGCGTCTATTTTGGCACCATCGGCGGCGCTTTCCTTGCCGGCTATCTGGGCAAGGAGCATGGGTGGCGTAATCCGTTCATCGTATTTGGCGCCATGGGAGTCGTTCTGTCCCTTGTGCTGTGGCGGTTCCTGCATGAGCCGCCGCGGGGCGCGGCGGATCGGACGGATACGGGCGTGGGCGGGGAGACGGACCCGCATCTGGTGAAACATGTTTCCACCGAACCGGCCGACACCACGCCTTTCTTCAACCTGACAGGCGTTCTGGGCTTGCTGTTGCTGGCCTCGGGATTGCTTCTGCTCGCCAACGCGGTGAGGACGATCAAGGACGGCCCGACCATCGCGGAGACTATCGGTGCGTATGTTCCTTTTGCACTGATGATACTGTTCGGACTGGTGTTCAGCGTGCTGCGCTGGCTGCGCAAGGACCGGGAGTTCTGGAGCTTCTTCCGCGTGTTCATGTGTACCCCGACCGCCGTGCTGCTGCTGCTCGCCTTCCTGTGCGCCAATTCGGTGGCGACCATCATACTGGTCTGGATGCCCACCTTCGTGTTCGAGACGGTCTATGCCAAAGATGTGGCGATGCTGGCCCTCGCAGGCGCCTTTGCCACGATGCCGCTGCAGCTGGCCAGCATGGTCGGCAGTCCGGGCGGCGGAGCCCTGGCCGACTACCTGCGCGCGCGCTCCCCGCGCGGACGCATTATTGTGCAGATGCTCGGTGTGCTCTGCGCCGTTCCCTTTGTGTTTCTGTGCGGCCAGGCGCACGGCAAGTGGGTACTCATTGTCCTGTTGGCAGGCTGGGGCCTGTTCAAGGGGATATACGACTCCAACATATGGGCGGCGATCTACGACGTGGTCCGGCCCGAGCTGCGCGGCATGACGACCGGATTCATGAACATGGTCGCCTGGGGCGGCGGCGCGCTGGCCCCGATTGGAGCAGGCTACATTGCCGACAGTTACAAGGACAATGGTCTGGGACGCGCCATTTCCGGCGCATCAGGCATATATATCCTGTCGGGACTGCTGCTGTTCGCGGCGGCCATGGTGTTCGTGGCGCGCGATTCGGCGCGCATGCATGCACAGGTGGCTGCGGAGGCGGCACAGGACTGACCGCGGACGGCAAAGAACATACATCAAGATGGAGGCTTTGGCGCATGTTTTCGAGCAATAATGAGTGTTCCCTGGGCCGCCGTGAATTCCTGCGGCTGGGCGCGCTGACCGCCACTTCGGCCGGCG
>CAZOMH010000584.1:0-3355 GCA_964580415.1 uncultured Nitrospirales bacterium | reverse complement strand
GTGTCCTGCGTTACGCGCACAACTTCGGCAAGTGCTACGGCGTACCGGCCGGCAGCGTCGCGCTGCTCGCCGTCCTCATGCTGCGCGGCGCGCAGACGGTCAGCGAACTGCGGGCCAATTGCGAGCGGCTCTACCGCTTCGACGACGCGTCGTCGGTGGAGGGCTACCTGGAGGAACTCGCGACCCGAACGGCCGGCGCGCTGGTGCTCAAGCTGTCCAAGCAGCCGGGCGAGCGCGAACACCGTTGGGTACATCTATTGTGCGGCGCGGTGATCGTTGCCGACCACAACTCGATTCTGGACACGCTGGGCATCCAGTATGCCCTGGACCGGGAGGTGTGCTTCGTCATTGGCAAGGAGTGCCTTGAGGTTCGCTGGATGAAACGTCTGTCCCGTTTCCTGCATGTTGTGCCGGTGGACGGGACAACAACGGTGGGGCTCGCGGAGGCCGAACAGCGGATTCGCGCGCTGGTGGCGGAGGGGTGGGTCGTCTGTGTGTCGCGGGAATCGTGTCTGCGTCCCGACGGGGCCAGGATGCCGTGGTATGACGACTATCACCGTCTGGTGAGGGGGACCGGCGGGCTGGTGCTTCCGCTGTCCATAACGCGTCTTTGGGAGCGTGTTTACATTTTCACAGAAAACAAGTTGAAGCTGCGGTGGTGCGGACGGCTGCGCTATCCGGTGCAGGTGTGGCTGGGCGCCCCGATTCCCGACGGCACGCACGGTGTTGCGGTGCGCAAGGCCGTTGAGAAGACCGCTTCGGATGCGTACTTCGAGCGGCGTTACCAGTTTGGCCTGCTTCATGAAGGCCTCGTGAAAATGGCGCGGCACCGGCTGCGCCGGATGGCCATTGCCGATGCGCTCACGGGGGAACTCAGTTACTTCAAAGTGCTCGTGGGGTCTCTGGTTTTCGCCCGCAAGCTTCGCCCCCTTCTTGGCGGGCAGCGCATGGTCGGCCTGCTTGTTCCGCCGACGGCGGGCGGCGTGCTTGCAAACATCGCGGTTCAGATGCTCGGGAAGGTTCAGGTGAACCTCAACTACACGGCGTCGTCAGAAACCATCGCGGTCTGTGCCAAGCGGTGCGGCATCACGCACACGATTACCTCGCGCAAGTTCCTGGAACGGCTGCCGCTCGAGGTGCCGGGAACGGCAGTTTACCTTGAGGATGTGAAGGGCCTGGTGGGGGGGAAGGACCGCATCATTGGAATGCTGCTGGCGCTGTTTGCGCCGCAGTTCCTTATCAATGCGGTTTTGCGCGCGCCCAAAGCGACCGAACATGACATGGCGACGGTCATATTTTCGAGCGGCAGCGAGGGCGAGCCCAAGGGAATCATGCTTTCGCACCGCAACGTCATGACCATTGTCGAATCGGCCCAGGAAATGTTTCCGCACACCGGCACGTCGTGCGTGGTGGGGTTTCTTCCCCTGTTTCATTCTTTTGGTTTTACGGTTTGCCTGTGGACGCCGTTGCTGGTGGGCATCCGGGGCATCTATCACCCCAACCCCCTTGAGCCGAAACTGATTGGGAACCTTATCCAGAAGTACGGCGGCTCCATCATGATTTGCACGCCGACCTTCCTGCAGAGTTTTACCCGGCGCTGCGAGCCGGAACAGCTCCGGAGTCTTGAGTACGTGGTCGGCGGCGCTGAAAAGTTGTCGGAGCGGGTTCGGATTGCATTCAAGGAGAAATTCGGCAGCACACCCGTTGAGGGGTACGGGACAACCGAGTGCGCCCCGGCGGTTTGTTTGAATGTGCCCGACTGCGTGTCCCCGGGATTCCACACCCGGGGATTGCGTTATGGAACCATCGGCCGTCCCATGAGCGGGCAAACGGTGCGTGTGGTCGATCCGGACACGGGTGCCGAACTGCCCGTCGGCGAGGGCGGACTGCTGCTTGTGAGAGGTCCGAATGTGATGCTGGGGTATCTGGAGGACCCGAAGAAGACGGCTTCTGTGCTGCGGGACGGATGGTATTCCACGGGGGATATCGCCTCGCTGGACGAGGACGGCTTCATTACCATTACGGACCGTCTTGCGCGGTTTAGCAAGATAGCCGGTGAAATGGTTCCGCACACCAAGATCGAGGAAATACTGCACGGGTTTCTCGGGCTGACCGAACAGATGCTGGTGGTGGCAAGCGTTCCCGACACGGCCAAGGGGGAGCGGCTTGTGGTGTTGCACACACTCACGGACGAACAGCTCGAAGTGCTGCTCAAGAAACTGAACGAGTCCGACATGCCCAATTTGTGGCGGCCCCGCGCCACCTCTTTCCACCGGATTGAGGCGATTCCGGTGCTGGGCACGGGCAAGATGGACATCAAGCAGGCGAAGAACATTGCCCTGACGCTGGATGTCGGAGAGTAATAGTGAGGGGAACGCGAATTTGGCTCAAATGGCGCCGGGTACTGCAAATACTCTGCGTCTTGGCGGTCCTGACTGTGGGAGGCGCCATGACGGGGCTGAATATTTGGAACCGGATTGCCGAGCAGAGGGTGGTTCAACACGACGCGGCAGTGCCGCGAAATCCCGAAACGGGGATTATGCTCGGTGCGGAGGCGGGGGATTTCGGTCCTGAGGATGCGCGGGGGGCCGTGTTGTTCATTCACGGGTTTGGCGGGAACGGAAACCATTTTGAACAACTTCCCCGGCTGGTGGGGAAGTCGGGATGGCATGCCCGCGTGCTGTTGCTTCCCGGTCACGGCACCGTTCCGGCGGAGTTTGAAAAGACCTCCGCCGACCAGATGCTTGACGCATCGCTCGAAGAAACCAGGGAGTTGCTCAAGCACCACGAAAAGGTCGTGCTGCTGGGGCATTCCATGGGCGGCGCCCTGTGCGCGCTTGTGGCGGCGCGGGAACCGCGCGTGGCCGGGATTATTCTCGGCGCGCCTCTTTTCGCGGTTACGCCGCGCTGGTATTACGGTCTTGCGCCGGAAACCTGGATAGGCCTGGGGCCTTCCCTGGTGCGCTGGGTCTATTCCAATCCGGACCGGCAGCCGGTATTCCGCAGCGAGGTCAGACGGGACATCATTTCGTACAAATGGTTTCCGACGAAGGCCGCGGTGACGGCCATGGGCATTGCGCGGCGGGCGGGTGACAACGCAACGCTGGCCAAGATAACCCAACCGGTGCTTTTGTTGCATGGCATCAGGGACGAGGTTACCTGGGCCGACGCCTCGGTGCGTGCGGTAGAAAAGATGTCCTCGACGACAAAACGAACAGTTTTGCTGGAAAACTCGAACCACATTCTGTTCTGGGATTACGAGCGGGAACGGATTGCGCAGGAAGTTATGGCCTTCCTTAACGAGCGTCTGTAGACGGTCGCAGGGGCTGAGGCAACCCGGTGCGGATGGCTGCAT
>CAZOMH010000583.1:0-3357 GCA_964580415.1 uncultured Nitrospirales bacterium | reverse complement strand
AAGGCGGGCTTGGGCGAGGGCGCGATGTCGAGCACATAGACCGTCCAGCTCCCCGCGCTGCCGTCGTAGCCGCGGATCTCCACGGAGTTCGTCACTGGCTTCGAGTTCTGATAGATCACGCCGGTTCCCCAAAGATGCGTCGGCTCGTACTGGATGTTCGCCTTCGACACCATGACGCCCTGCCCCACCTGGAAGTCGCCGACGTCCGCCACCGTGATCTGGGCCGAGCCCTCCGTGGCTGCCGCGGCCGTTTCATACTTCGACCCCGAAGCCCCGCATTCCCTGGCGTTCAGCCACTCCTGAACCGCCCCGCCGGCAGTCCCTGCGGAAGCGTTCACGCCCGCACAAAACAGAACCCCAGCCAAAAAGCTTCCCCTGCGAATCCTGCTCATTTACTTTTCCCTTTCAGATCTGAAAACACACCGCCGCCGATTCCTCATCAGGGCAGTGTCCACACGAGACGAAAGCCATAGTAATAATTCGGCTTGCCGTCGGCGGTGCGGGCGTCCGTTTGTTGCCAAACATCTTGGTCCCATATTCCCCCTCCCCGTCTCACGCGCGTCGGTGTTGTTATAGTCGGCGGGTTAGGGTTCGGCATCCCCGTCACCGGCCCGGTGGGGTCCGTCGCCGCGACAATCACGTTTGTATACCAGTCCAGGCACCATTCCCACGCGTTGCCGTGCGTGTCGTACAGCCCCCACGCGTTGGGCAGCTTGCCACCGACCGGCATCGCGGCTGCCGGGGAGACGTTGTACGTTGCACCCCCCAGGGCATTCAGATATTGATTGGCGGTCCCGTTATTGCTCGTGACGCTTCCGGCACAAACTGCTTACCTGTGCCCCTGTCGCTAAGAGCCCCGGCACGGCTTTCGCCCCGCCTTACTACGCGGCAGGGTTACCGGCCGTCCGGGGCCGGGCCTGTTCGTCCCCGCCTCTGCGGGGCACGGGCGGCAGCGGATGGGACCTTGCCTGTCCTGTACGAGGCATGATGCTCACGAGGCGGAAGCCGATATTGTTGTTCCGGTTCGACGGGGTGTTGTTGTTCCGGTTCGCCGAACGGCAGTTCGACGCGGTGTTGTTCCAGCTTCCACCCCGTTTCACGCGGTTCGAACCCGACACCGCACCTTCTCCGCGCGCCCAAATCCTTCAGTATTCCCCAAATGCGACGGACGTAAAATTCCCTTGAACCCGTACCACCGGACGCCGCCTTCCGCCGCGGACGCGCATCTCGCCAACCGGCCGCCGCTGATCTCCCCCGCCGCGAACTGCAGCTCCCGCAGCCTGAACTTCCGGCGCGTCCGCAGCAGCCGTGTCCTCTGGAGCCGCCAGCCGCCCCGGAAAATCCGCAATCCGAGAAAGCCCAGACCTTCCGTCACCGGCGCGACCACCGTACGCTCGCCTTTGATCTCCAGCCCGCGCGATTCCGTCAAGCCCGTTTTCCACCCTCCGCAGGGGGCTGCCGCCCCCTGCGCAACCCCCGCAAGAACCGTCCGTGTGTCGGCCGGCCGCGGTGGGCTACCGCCCTCGCGCCCGGTCCGCACACTCCCGGCTATGGCAAGGTCCTCACGAGGCGGAAGCCGACACTGCTGCTCCGGGCCGACGGGGGGCCGTTGCCCCGGTTCGCCGAGCGGCAGCCCGACGCGGTGCTGTTCCAGCTTCCACCCCGGTCCACGCGGTACGAACCCGACACCGCACCTTTGGGATCAGAACCGCTGACGGGCGTCCCGTACCAGTCCAGGCACCACTCCCACACGTTGCCGTGCGTGTCGTACAGCCCCCATGCGTTCGGCAGTTTGCCGCCGACCGGTTGTGCGGCCGTCGGGGGCGTAGGGGCACTGAACTTGTACCACCCCAAAGCATTCAGGAAGCCATTGGTGTTCCCGTTGTTGTTCTCTTCCGTCCCATCGTACTTGGACGCCGCATTGCCGTCGTTGAACACCGCCGTGGTCCCGGCCCGGCAGAGGTATTCCCACTGTGCCTCGGTCGGCAGGTCAAAGTCCGCTATGCCTGTCTTGTCACGCAGTTTGGCCAGAAAGCTGCCCGTCGCCACGGCGCGGCCGGTCGCCGGCCAGTCGATAGCGGGCGTACTGTTCGTCGCCCCGCGGATATCGTCATAGGAGACCGAGTGTTTGGCCTGCGCGTCCGTACTGCTTGTAGCACTCATGACGCGGGTCCACTGCGCCTGCGTGACCTCGAAGACGCCGGCATACATGCCCTGGGTCAGATTCATCGCGTAAGCCGTATACCCCTGCCCGCCCATCGTGTACGGGCCGGCCGGCACGCGCCGCAGCACCAGTTTATCGGTCTTGTAGACGTCGTTGGTGGCCACGCCGATCCAGACCACGGACTCAACCACCGTCCCGTTGTTCGTGACCGGGTTGCGCACCCACGCGCCCCACAGGCCGTTCGTCAAATCGTCCTCGTACACATACGCGATCTGTTTCGACACGCCCGCCTCCTTGGTCAGATCCACGATCATGTAGAGCGGCGCGGGGGTCCGCGCGAGGGTTACGCTGAACGCCTGTAACGCGCCGTTGTTCGTGTAAACCGTGGCCGTCGGGTCCCAGACGATGTGCCGCAGGCCCTGCCCCACACCGTACAGGTCGCCGGTAAACGAACATACCGGCACGTTGAGCGTGTCCGTCCCGTTATAGGCGGTGACGAGCACATCGACGCGCTGCGTCATGTCGCACGCCAGCATGTAATCGATGTCCACCAGCGGGCTCCAGGGCCAGCGCTGGCGCACCGTCACACGGGTGATCGCAGGATCATCCGCCATGGCGCCCAACGCGAGGCACGCCGACATCATTCCCATCAAGATTTTCGCCATTTTCATTTTCCCGTTCCTTTATCGCTTCATTCGATTGAATCGATTCAATCGAGAAATTCGAAAGAATCAACCTTCCCACATCCCACGATTCTCACTTCACGCTAAACATTAACCCTTCCGGCAACCGCGTCAGCGCGGCGTCCCAGGAGTTGGTCACGGTTCCCGGGAAGTCGAGCGTGAGGCCGAAGATGCCGTAGCCCCAGCCGCCGCCTTTCACCCGCCAGCCGAAGTGACCGGCCGGGTACGGCAGCGCAAAGGTCCGCGAGAGGCCCTCGCGGGCGATCACCAGCCGGCCGGCCGCCGCGCCGTCCGTGGCGGCGGTCCAGCCCGCGTCATACGGGATCACGGCGTTTCCCCGGATCTTGAGCCACCGGTCGGCGCCGGTAACCGTATCGACGCGGCTCGGCCCCCACGCGCCCCCGGCCGTCGCCAACCGCGAAGTCTGGGCGCCGGCCATCGCGCCATGGGCGTCGAAAAAGGTCAGCGCCAAGTCATACACATCCTCCGCGGGTTGCGCGCCGGGCGCGC
>CAZOMH010000582.1:0-3360 GCA_964580415.1 uncultured Nitrospirales bacterium | reverse complement strand
CGTTCCGCCCAGGAAATGTTCAAGCTCATGTGGGACTTCAAGTTCCTGCCGCCGGGCCGCGGCCTGTGGATGATGGGTTCGAACTACATCTACCAGCGCGGCTCGGGCGCGCTGAACAACTGCGCCTTCGTGTCCACCGACGAGCTGGAAACGGATTTCGCCGAGCCCTTCTGTTTCCTCATGGACCTTTCCATGCTGGGCACGGGTGTGGCCTTCGACACCAAGGGCGCCGGCAAACTGACCATCCAGTCGCCGCAAATCGGCGAATACACCCACGTTGTCGAGGACTCGAAAGAGGGCTGGACCGACCTCGTCCGCGTCGTGCTCAACGCCTACGTGGGCAAGGCGCGCCGCCCGGCGCATGTGGACTACTCGAAGATTCGCGAGCGGGGCGCGGCCATCAAGACCTTCGGCGGCATCGCGCCCGGTCCGGCGCCGCTCATCGAGTGCGTCCAGAACATCGACAAGATACTCTCGCCGCGCGCCGGCCAGCAGGTATCCTCGACCGACATCACCGACCTGATGAACGTCATTGGCAAGTGCGTCGTGTCCGGCGGCGTGCGCCGCACGGCCGAACTGGCCCTCGGCGAGCCCGACGACGCCGATTACCTCCAGTTGAAGGACCCCGGCCTGCACAAGGACCAGTTGATGGCCTGGCGCTGGGCGTCCAACAACAGCATCATCGCCCGCGAGGGCATGGACTACACGAGCGCAGGCGGGCAGACTGCCAAGAACGGCGAGCCCGGCTACTTCTGGCTCGAAAACGCGCGCGCCTACGGTCGCGTGAAGGACGGTCCCGCCTACATCGACGCCAAGGTGGCCGGCACCAACCCCTGCGCCGAACAAAGCCTGGAATCCTACGAGATATGCAACCTCGTGGAGACCTTCCCCTCGCGCCACGAGACCTTTGAAGAGTACAAGCGCACGCTCAAGTTTGCCTACCTTTACGCCAAGACCGTGACGCTGATCCCGACGCACATCGAGCGCACCAACGCGATCATGCTGCGCAACCGGCGCATCGGCCTGAGCCAGTCGGGCATCATCGAGAGCTTCCAGCGCCACGGCCGCCGCGAGCACTTCCGCTGGTGCGACGAGGGCTACAAGTACATCGGCAAACTCGACCGCATCTACTCCCAGTGGCTGTGCGTGCCCGAGAGCATCAAGAAGACCAGCATCAAGCCCAGCGGCACCGTGTCGCTCCTGCCGGGCGTCACGCCGGGCATCCACTACGCCCATTCCGAGTACTACCACCGTACCATCCGCATCGACAAGACGAGCCCGCTCGTCGAGCCGCTGCGCCGCGCTGGATACCGGCTTGAAGAGTCTGTCTACGGCGACAACACCTGGGTCGTCTACTTCCCGGTGCACGAACAGTTCTTCCAGCGCTCCAAGAAGGACGTGTCCATCTGGGAGCAGGTCGAAAACGTCGCCCAGATGCAGTACTACTGGGCCGACAACCAGGTGAGCGCCACCATCACCTTCAATTCGGAAGAGGCGAAAGAGATTCCCCAGATACTGGAACTGTACGAAACGCGGCTCAAGTCCATCAGCTTCCTGCCGATCCGGGACCACAGCTACGCCCAGGCCCCCTATCAGGAGATCACCAAGGAGGTCTACGAACGCGCCAAGTCCAAACTGGGCCCGCTCAACTTCGAAAATGTAAACACCGACGAAGTGCAGGACATGTACTGCGACGGCGACAAGTGTACCTTCGAACGGCCCGGTCCGGTGCCCGAGCAGGCAGAAGTCACTTTTGAGCCCGAGGCCGAAGAGGTCACCGCTTCCGCCCCCGCCGAGGCCGAAGCCGAGGTGCCGGTGAAGTAGGACGAACGCAAGCAAGAACCAACGATTAGCGCCCGGTCACGGTGAGACGCCGTGACCGGGCGTTTGCTTCGGGGATTGGTACGCCCCGGAACGCGGCAGGATACCGCGTCTACGTAGAAGAGGCTTCCAGCCTCTTTCTTCCAGCGATTAGGGGAGCCGCCCCAGTGTGGTGCAGACATTCCTGTCTGCACTGCGCAGGCAGGAATGCCTGCGCCACATTGCAGCGACGTGTTCAATTTTCCCATAATGCCGGTTAGAAGGAGTCACAAACCATGCAGAACTTTCGATTTCACAATCCGACGATATTGGACTTTGGCAAAGGCACCATCGCGAACCTTTCCACGCTGGTGCCGAAAGACGCCAAGGTGCTGATGACTTACGGCGGCGGGTCGATTAAGCAGAACGGTGTGTATGACCAGGTGAAGACGGCGCTCAAAAACCATGCCGTCACCGAGTTCGGCGGCATCGAGCCGAACCCGCATTACGAGACCTGTATGAAGGCGGTCGAACTGGCCCGCAAAGAGGGCATCACGTTTCTGCTGTCCGTGGGCGGCGGGTCCACGCTGGACGGCACGAAGTTCATTGCCGCGGCCATTACCTTTGCGGGCGGTGATCCGTGGGATATTCTGGCCAAGGGCGCGCCGGTCAGCTCGGCGGTGCCGGTGGGCTGTGTGCTGACGCTGCCGGCCACGGGGTCGGAATCGAACGGCTTTGCCGTGGTCTCGCGCATGGACCCGCTGCAGAAACTCGCGTTCTTCAGTGAGTTGGTCTATCCCAAGTTCTCGATTCTCGATCCGGAGACGACCTACACGCTGCCGCCGCGCCAGACGGCGAACGGCGTGGTGGATGCGTTTGCGCATGTGCTGGAACTGTACCTGACCTATGACGTGAACGCGCCGTTGCAGGATCGCCAGGCCGAGGCCATTCTGATTACGCTCGTCGAAGAGGGGCCGAAGGCGCTTGCCAACCCGACGGACTATGACGTCCGCGCCAACGTGATGTGGTCGGCCACGCAGGCGCTCACGGGCACCATCGCCTGCGGCGTGCCGCAGGACTGGGCCACGCACATGATCGGCCATGAACTCACCGCGCTCTATGGCCTCGACCACGGCCAGACGCTGGCCGTCGTGTTTCCCGCCACCATGCAGCACTGCCGCATTGCCAAGAAATCGAAACTGCTCAAGTACGCCGACCGTGTGTGGGGCATCCGTGACGGATCCGAAGACGCGCGTATCGATGCGGCCATCGCGAAGACCGAGGCGTTTTTCCGGTCCCTGGGTGTGAAAACGCGCCTGGTCGAATACGGTGTGACCGGGGGCATTGAGCGCGTGGGCCAGCGCATCGAAGCGCGCGGCCAGAAAATTGGCGAGCACGCCAACCTCGGCCGTGAGGACATCGACGCGATCCTGGGGCTGTGCGCGAAGTAAGAGCCAAGCGTGTTTAACATGGATGCACAGGATGGGGAAAACAGGGTAACAACACGACCCGGTGAAGCACCCTCTTATATCCTCCTTCGAAGTTCGAAGGGTGTGGACC
>CAZOMH010000581.1:0-3366 GCA_964580415.1 uncultured Nitrospirales bacterium | reverse complement strand
CGAAAACGCTTTTCCTGCAGCGCGCGCAATGCGTCCTGCGACAGGGTCTCCTGCGTTTCGTTGTGATAACCGGCGGGATTCATGCCAAAGTCCTTCCAAGGTTGAAAGCCTCCCGGTTAAGCGGGAGATGTTTTTCGCGCACGCATTCCTTCAGGGCCGCCATCCACGCATCAACGGGAAGATCAAGCCCCGTGGAAACCGCGCCCAGCAACAGCGTGTTTGCCGTCCGGATATCGCCAAGCCCCCGGGCAAGTTCGACCGCATCCACGTAGATGAGCCGGGAAAAGAGGCGGGGCAGGCGTTCGCCCAAGTCCGCCGGATACACGGACTCGCCGGTCGCCACGGTGACCGGAACCACTTCCTGGTTCGACACGACGGCCAGCCCGTCCGGCGCGAGATAATGCGCGAACCGCACCGCCTCCGCCTTTTCCAGCGCGCACAGAATCCGCGCGGTCCGCTCCGGCACGAGCGGACTGCACACCGCCGCGCCAAACCGCACCTGGGCAACCACCGAACCGCCGCGCTGGGCCATGCCGTGTACTTCGTTCGTCTTCACGTCAAAACCGGCCTGCATGGCGGCATGCGCCACAATGTCGCTGGCCAGCAGAATTCCCTGGCCGCCCACACCCGCAAGCACCACCGATGTCACATTTTCACTCATTGCCCGGACTCCCCGCGGACGCTGATCGCGCCGCGCCGACAGACCTGCACGCACATGCCGCAGCCGGCGCAGAGCAGTTCGTTGATTTGCGGGGGGCGCCCCTTGCCGGCCGATTCCATGGCGGGACACCCCAGTTTCAGACAGCGCCCGCAGGCGATGCACTTCTCCGCGTCAATTTCCAGCGGTCCGGAACTGTCCGTCAGCCCGCGCAATGCGCAGGGCGCCTTGGAAATGATGAGGGAGGGTTCCTTTGCGGCGGTCTCTTCCCGCAGCGCGGCAAGCGTCTCCTCCAGATGATGCGGGTTGACCGTCCGGACGCGTTTGAAGCCGCAGGCGCGGCCAATCGCCTCTATCGAAACTTCCGGCACGCTCTCTCCCATCAGGGTTTTTCCGGTGCCGGGATGATCCTGGTGTCCGGTCATCGCGGTGGTGTGATTGTCCACCACGATGATGGTCGAAACACCCCGGTTGTATGCAATGTCCAACAGCCCCGTGACGCCGGAATGGAAGAACGTCGAGTCCCCCACTATCCCGACCACGGGACGCCGCTCTCCGGCCTTCTCCATGCCCTGGGCCATGGTGATGCCGGCGCCCATGCAGAGAATCGTGTGAATGCGGTCGAGCGGTTCAAAGGTGCCCAGGCTGTAGCAGCCGATGTCTCCGGTGACAATCACGTCCATGCGGCCCAGCGCGTAAAACACGCCGCGGTGCGGACACCCCGGACAAAGCACGGGCGGACGAACCGGCAGGTCCTTTGCCTCGGGAACAGGACCCAGTTCAGGCGCGGGCGCGCCTTCCAATGCCGCGCGCACGCCGAGCAACCGCGCCGGCGACAACTCGCCCGTCGGCGGAACAACATTGCGCCCGTCGCAGGCGATGCCCAGCGAGCGGACATGCTCCTCGAGAAAGTCATCGCCCTCTTCCACGACAAGCAGCCGCGTCACCGTGGCGGCGAATTCGCGGATTAATGCGTCCGGAAACGGATAACACCAGCCGAGCTTGAGCACATCGGCTCCGGGGAACACTTCGCGGACGTACTGGTAGGCTGCGGAAGACGTGATGATGCCCAATTCGGAACCGCGCCGTTCGATACGGTTCGCGGGCGACTGCTCCGCGGCCGCACTCAACGCGGCAAGACGCTCCTCGACGCGCTGCCGCATTTTTCGCCCCCACAACGGAATCGGCACAAAACGCGGATTGTCCTTGTGGAAAGCCGCCCCGCGCGGTGCCGTGCGTTCGCCCAGAGTGACCAGGCTCCGCGAATGGCTGACGCGGGTGGAGGTGCGGAGAATTACCGGCGTGGAAAAACGCTCGCTGATCTCCATGGCCTCGCGCATAAACGCAACCGCCTCGGCGGAATCGGAAGGCTCGAAGACCGGAATCTTCGCCATGCGCGCATACTGGCGCGTGTCCTGTTCCGTTTGCGATGAATGCATGCCGGGATCATCGGCCACGCAGGCCACAAAACCGCCCACCGCCCCGATGTAGGCAAACGTCATAAGCGGGTCCGCGGCCACATTCAGGCCGACATGTTTCATGGTCACAATGGCCCGGACACCCGCCATGGAAGCGCCGGCCGCCACTTCAAAAGCCACCTTCTCATTGGGCGACCATTCGCAGTATATTTCCGGCTTGTATTTGACCGCCGACTCGAGGATTTCCGTCGCACTCATAGGCGCCCCGCGCTATGGCTTCATTTCCCGACAACAACTTCATCACTGCTGCAATTACCTTATGGTTCGGCCCTGACATGGGCGCGGAAACGCTGCGGCAACGGCGGGAAGGAGGGAAGGCATTCGGCATGACCTGCGAAAATCCGCCATTAGGCCGCAGTCCGTATCATAGCCCAGACCGCCGTTCTGCGCAAGAAATGCCGGAAATACATGGTGCGAGCGCCGACGGCAGCCAAAAGAGCCGGACAAGAATGCCCGCCCCGCATGGGTGCCCGCCAACTTGCGGCCATGACGAGACACACGATTGCGGCGCCGCCCCCCCCTGGACAGGAGCAATGCCCCATATCCCCATACCCAAACGTCGCACATGTCCCACAGCCCCCCGGCACCGCGGGACTTCGGCCCGGTTACTTCTCCACCGTCACCGAATCCCCCTCATCCCGCACGGCGGGAAACGCCGGGTGTGAGGGATGGTGGTTGGGCGTATGCAGGGACATCATCAGTTTTCCGTCAAAGGTCTTGAACAGCATGGCGTGTCCGCCGTCATCCGTGTAAATGGGCTCCGCCTGCTGTTCCCAGGGCCCTTCCAGCTTTCCCGAGGTGCTGCGTGCCAGACCGACCTTGTACTTGCCGTCTTTGCCGAAACTGGACCAGATCATGAGCAGCTTGCCCGTCTTGGAACGGTACAGGAACGGGCCGTCGGTCACCTTGTCCCTCTTGTCCGCCACCCAGGGCGCGGCAGACGCCTTGAAGAGCAGTTTGGGCTCCCCCACCGCTTTGGACAAATCATCCGACAACTGCACGGCGCAAATCTCGCCGTCCTGCACCTGCACCCATTCGTGGCAGAACACCATCCACGGCACGCCCGCGTCGTCCACGAACAGCGTGCCGTCGAGGCACATCCACCCTTCGGGTGTCTGGGGTCCGTCGCCAATGGGCCGGAACGGCCCGCGCGGCCCGTCGGCGGCGCACAGGTGGGTGCGCCGCGTCTTGCCGCCGTCGGCGGCATAGGTGGCAAACATGTAATGGCGT
>CAZOMH010000580.1:0-3374 GCA_964580415.1 uncultured Nitrospirales bacterium | reverse complement strand
AATAGGCCTTCTCTTTGCGGGCGGCATCTTGACGCGGATCGGCCTGCTTGGCGCGGCCGGGGCGGGGGTAATTTTCGACCCGGAACAGGCGCGGAAGGATGTGGAGCCGTTGGCCCGCATGGCGGGCGGCGTGATCGGGGATGCGCTGGACGAGGCGCATGCGAATCTTGGGCAGGCGCAGCCGGAACGGGTGGTGATGCTCAAGTGCGGGGCCTGCGGTGTACTGAATGACGAGGACGCGAAGTTCTGCAAGGCCTGCGGCAAGGAGTTGTGATTTTGACCGCCCCGCCCGCAAGGCGGACATTATGGACATGAAAATCAAGACAGATTATGTCCGGGTATTTGCCCGTGCCACGTCAATCAGTGACTGCAATGCCTTGTTTACGGCTTTCCCGTTGGGAGAATCCGTGTTTACGCATATTCCAGGGCGCTTTGCTGGGAGTCCATTCAATCTTCACGGCCTTATGCCCCCGCCTTGAATTTGGCAGCCTCAAAAAGGACGTCCTGTATCTCTTTCACGGCGTTGTCGAGGCCGATGAAAATGGCGCGGGCGATAATGTCGTGGCCGATGTTGACCTCATTGAGCCCCGGCAACAATGCGACGGGCCAGAGGTTGCGCACGGTGAGGCCGTGGCCGGCATTGCAGCGCATGGGGGTCTGGCCGACGAGCAGGGCGCACTGGTAGAGCCGGTCGAGCTCGTGGGCGACGGCCGCCTGGCCCTTTGCGTTGGCATAGGTGCCGGTATGGAACTCGACGTAGTCGGCACCGACGGCGGCGCTGGCCTCGACCTGGTGCGGGTCGGGATCGATGAACATGCTGACGTGTATGCCGTGGGTGTGCATGCCTGCGGTGACGTCAAAGAGCGCGGAGCGCTGTCCGGCGACGTCGAGCCCGCCCTCGGTGGTGACCTCCTGCCGGTTTTCGGGCACGAGGCAGACGGTGTGGGGCTTGAGCCGGTGGGCAATGCCTATAATTTCGGGGGTGACGCCCATTTCCAGGTTGAGCCGGATGTGGAGCACCTGGTGGAGCGCCTCGACATCATGGTCCTGAATGTGACGCCGGTCGGCGCGCAAATGCACGGTAATCTGCTGGGCACCGGCCGTCTCGCAAACCTTGGCAGCGGCCACGACGTCGGGATTGACACCCTTGCGCGCCTCGCGCAGCGTGGCGACATGGTCAATGTTGACGCCGAGTTCCATCATCTTGAGCGTAAGGGGTGTTGAATGGCTCATGGGTTGGACGCCTCCTTTGCTGTTGCGCGCCGGCAATCCCGGCAGTGCCCGCGGCTGCGGACGCCCGGGCCAAAAAATCCGTCATCCATCGTCTCTTGTCCTTCCGCGCGTGATGGCGTCGCATACGCGCACCACCCGCACCATGGTTTTCACATCATGCACGCGGAAACAGTGTACGCCGCCGGCTGCGGCAAAGGCCACCGCCGCCGCAGTGCCCTCGGTGCGGTCGTTCACTCCGGCGCCGAGCACGGCCCCCAGGGCGGACTTGTTGGAGACGCCAAGCAGCAGGGGCCGCCCGAAGCAGTGAAATTCGTGAATCCGCCGAAGCAGGAGCAGGTTCTGATCCACCGTCTTGCCAAAACCAAACCCCGGATCAAGCCAAAGTTGGTCCTCCCGGATACCGGCGGCCGCGGCGAATTGAAGCCTTTCATCAAAGAAGGCGCGGATATCGTCCACCACGTCGCCGTAGCGGGGTGCCTGCTGCATGGTCCCGGGATCGCCCTGCATGTGCATGATCACGCAGGAACATCCGGAAGCGGCAACCAGCGCGGCCATTTCGGGATCGCCCCGGAGCGCCGTGATGTCGTTGACCATCGCCGCGCCAAGCGCCAGCGCGCGGCGCGCCGTTTCGGCATGCCAGGTATCGACCGAGACGGGGACATTCAGGGGGGTGAGCGCCTCCAGTGCCGGCAGCACCCGGCGGAGTTCCTCGTCAGGAGAGACGGGCACGGCACCGGGACGGGTGGATTCGCCGCCCACGTCAAGGATGTCGGCACCTTCGCGCACCATGGCCTCCGCGCGGTCACGCACCGCCCCGGCACCGGCGAGCCTGCCGCCGTCAAAAAAGGAATCGGGCGTGACATTCAGGATTCCCATGACGAGCGTCTTGCGGGGAAGAGGCGGCACGCACAGGGACATCATGAACGGGCTCCTTCGGACGCCGACAGGCCGGGTCAGGTCGCTTCCGGCACCGCATCGCCGGAAATGCCGCCGTCGTCGCCGCCTGCCGGGACACTGCCGGGAACGGGCGGGGGCGTATCGCCCACCGGCGCACTCCCGTCCCTGCCCGCATCGTCGTGGCTGCTCCGCTCGGGAAGGAGATCGGGACCGCCCACCGCGTTGATGATTGCGTCGATTTCGACGGCATCCAGCGTTTCCCGTTCCACAAGCGCGTCGGCCAGCGCCTTGAGCACGGGCATGTGCGTCCGCAACAGGTCGCGGGCGTCCCTGTAGGCCTCTTCGCAAATGCTGTGAATCTCGCGGTCCACCTGGGACGCGGTCTCGTCGCTGAAGTCGCGCATGCGCGCGAAATCACGGCCCAAAAACACCTCGTCTTCGCCGCCGAAGGTGATGGGGCCAAGGCTGCTCATGCCCCACTCGCAGACCATTTTATGGGCGAGGCGCGTGGCGTGCTTGAGGTCGCTGGATGCGCCGCTGTTGAACTCTTCGAAGACAAGTTCCTCGGCGGCCCGGCCGCCCATGACCATGCGTATGCTTGCCAGGCAGTAAGAGCGCGAAATACTGTAGCGGTCTTCTTCGGGCAGCGAACTGGTGATGCCCAGCGCGCGGCCGCGGGGAATAATGGTGACTTTATGCACCGGGTCGGCATTGGCCAGCAGCCGCGCGACCAGCGTGTGGCCGGCCTCGTGGTATGCCGTGGACAGCTTGTCCTTGTCGCTCATGACGAGGCTGCGCCGGGCCGGCCCCATGAGCACGCGGTCCTTGGCATCCTCGAAGTCGATCATGTTGACCCGCTCCTGGGCGCGGCGCGCCGCAAGCAGGGCCGCCTCGTTTACCATGTTGGCAAGGTCGGCGCCGGAAAATCCGGGGGTGCCGCGCGCCAGCACGCCCAGATCAACGTCGGGTGCGAGAGGCACTTTTTGGTTGCTTACATGGATGTTGAGAATGGCTTTTCGGCCCTTGATGTCGGGGTTGGGGACGACAATCTGGCGGTCGAAACGACCGGGGCGCAGCAGTGCCTGGTCCAGCACGTCGGGACGGTTGGTCGCGGCCATCAGGATAACGCCGTCGTTCGTGTTGAAACCGTCCATTTCGACAAGCAACTGGTTCAGGGTCTGCTCGCGCTCGTCGTGGCCGCCGCCAAGACCGGCGCCGCGCTGGCGGCCCACCGCGTCAATTTC
>CAZOMH010000579.1:0-3386 GCA_964580415.1 uncultured Nitrospirales bacterium | reverse complement strand
GCAGGTCGCGGTAGGAGTTGATCCAGTTCTTGTAGGTGGACCAGATGATGGTTTCGGAGGTGGGCCGGATGGCCAGCGGCTCTTCGAGCAGCTTGCCGCCGCCATGGGTTACCATGGCGCATTCGGGCGCGAACCCCTCGACGTGCTCCGCTTCCTTCTTGAGAAAGCTTTCGGGGATAAACATGGGGAAATAGGCATTGACATGGCCCGTTTCCTTGAACATCCGGTCGAGCCGCTGCTGTATCTTTGCCCAGATGCCATAGCCCGTGGGGCGGATGACCATGCACCCCTTCACCGGCGAGTATTCGGCCATTTCGGCCTTCAACACCACGTCGATGTACCACTGCGAATAATCGTCCGAACGCTTTGTAATGCCCTTGGCCATGATGCGAATCCTTGGTAAAGTGGGCGGCGCACACGCCGCATGAAACGGGCCGGGATCATAGCACAGGGAGGGGTGAAAAGGGGAATTAGGCCGGAATTGGGCCGAAAGCGGGCAGGAAGGCGAAGCACAAGGCCGCCGGGACGGCGGCGATACGAGCGCCTTGTTTCTTCATGAACTGGCACCCGTTCCCGGTACGGGTAGATTCTGAAGAGGGTCCGAATTGGGCGGGAATCGGTGCCAGTCCCCCCCGCTGCCGCGCGCGATGGTACAATGGCCGCGCTGGGTTTCATCTTTGAAATGACTGACAGGAAACGGCCATGAAGATTGTTCGGATGTTGCTGCGGGTTCTGGGCGGGCTGGGCGCGCTGCTGCTGACGCTGCTCACGCTGGCGGTGAGCGCGGCCAACATGGCAATGGCCACCCAGTATTGGGTGATCGTCGTGCTGGGCGGCACTGGACTGTTTGTGGTCATTGCGCTGCCGGCCGGTGTGCTGGCCCGCGTGGTTTGGAAGGTGGCGGGATGGAAAGCCGCGAGGCTGCCGATCATCATCTCCTGTGTGTTCCTGGTGCAGGTGCCGCTGCACTTGCTGTTTAACAGCGCCATTTCCTTCGGGGTGCGGACCTATGTAGGAGAACAGATGCCGCTGGTGGAGGCCTACCACAAAGAACAGGGGCATTATCCCGGCGCACTCACCGAAGTGGTTAAAGGAGGCTGGCCCATGCCGGTACTTATGGGCCAATGGGCGTCCTATTCAGTGTTCAACGAGCGCAGCAGTCTTCGTGTCGCTGTATACCGGCCGGTTGCATCGGGACAGTATGTGTATGATCCGGCGGCGCAGGGTTGGAAATAGGGGGCACGTCTTGACCTTCTGAACGAAGCGTCGCGCCGTGTGGTAGACTTTGCGCCAATGTTTCTTGAGTTGCCCAACCACCCAGGAGTATAGCGCCGTGGATTTCACCCGCCTGTCTGCATGCCTGTCCTCATCCTGGTTTCGTTTTCCCCGGGTGCTTTGGGTGGCCTGCCTGCTGGCGGTGCTGGTGACGGTGCCGGGGTTTTGGATGGGGGCCTTTGGGGATGACTATTTCCATCAGGCCATGCTGGAGGGGTTGGGCAAGTTCGGCGGGCCGCTGAACCTGTACCAGTTCTCGGCGAACGATCTGGCGCAGATGCAGGAACACCTCTGCCACGGTCCCTATCCGTGGTGGACGCTGCCGGAAATCCGGGTAGTGTTCTTCAGGCCGCTGTCGTCGGCGCTGTTGTGGGTGGACCAGCAGTTGTTCGGCCACAATCTGACGGGCGCGCACATTCATTCGGCGCTGTGGTATGCGGCCATGGCGCTGGTGTGCGGACTGCTCTTCAGGAGGACGCTGCCGGGCAGGGTGGGCGCGCTGGCGTTGCTCATTTTCGTGCTGAACCAGTCACACTGGTTCCCGGCGGTGTGGCCGGCGAACCGCAACGCACTGGTGGCGGCAATGCCGGCGTTGGCGGGCATGCTGGCATACATGCGCTGGCGGGAGGAAGGCTGGAAGTGGGGATTGCCCCTGTCGGTGCTGGGGTTGTCCATCGGCCTTCTCGGCAGTGAGACGGCGGTCGGCGTGCTGGGCCTGTGGGGTTTCTATGCGATGCTGGGGCCGCGGGATTCGCTCGCGGGCAAGGTGACCGCGTTTCTGCCCGTGCTCGCGGTGACGGCAGTCTACGTGGTTCTGTACAAGGGCATGGGCTACGGCGCGTATGGGTCGGGCTCCTATCTTGATCCGACGGGCGAGCCGCTGGTGTATGCGGCCGCCGTGCCCATGCGTTTGCTGGCGCTTGCAGGCGGACTGCTGGCGACAGTGCCGGTGGACCTGTGGGTGCTGTTTCTGTCACTGCGTCCGCTGCTAAGCCTGACGGGCCTGGCAGCGTTGCTGCTGTTCGCGTATTTGCTCTGGCGCTGCTGGCCTGCACTGGAGGAAGGGCACCGGCGCACGCTGCGGTGGATTATCCCGGGCACGGCGCTGTCGCTGCTGCCCGTGGCGGCGACCTTTCCGATGAACCGGCTTCTGCTGGTGCCGAGCATCGGCGGGAGCGTGGTGGTGGCAACGGTGCTGGCGCACTACCGGGGCACTTGGCGGCAGCTTGCGGGCGTGCGCAAGCGGCTCGCGATGGCGCTGGTTGGAATTCTCGTGCTGGTGAATTTCATTGTGCCGCCGCTGGCATGGACGGCCCAGTCGCTGATCATCACGAAGCTGGACCGCCACGTGGAGGAGGTCTACGCGGCGACGCCGCTGGTATATTCGGGAGACCCGGCGGTACACAATGTCCTGCTGGTGGCCCCGGACCCGCTCGCGTGCGCCTATCCTCCGATCATTCACGCGCTGCTCACACGGAGCAAGGGACTTGCCCCGTGGCTCTGCCTGTCCCTCGCGCCGCATGACCACCGGCTGACGCGCACCGCCGGGAATTCGCTGACGCTGGAGGTGATTGACGGGTGCATGCTGCGGACCGAGTTTGAGCAGCTTATGCGCGGGCCATCCTGGCCGCTGCGCAAGGGGGACAAACTAAACCTGTGCGGCGTGGAGATCACCATCCTTGAGGCAAACGATACCGGTCCGACAAAACTCGGCGTGACCTTCGAACGGTCACTGGACGACAAGGCGCTCAATTTCATCGTTTGGAAAGACGGGGGAATGAAGCATTTCGAAATGCCGCCCGTCGGCGGGAGCGTAGTGGTCGAACGCGGCAAGGGGCTGTTGGGGTAGGGATTGCGTTTGCAGCCAGTTTACAGTAGCATTTCCCTGAATATTAGCGAAGCGCGCACCTTTACCGAAGGGATATGTCATGGCCAACCGTCAGGTGTCGGGAGGAAGAAAAGCGGTGTATTACGCCGGAATGGGGGCGAGTGTGGCGGGGCTGTTGTTGTTCGCTTCGTGCTTTGTCACTTTCCTTGCCAATTTCGGAAACTTCAGCGCTGATATGCCTTCGGTCATGGCCGGAGCTGCAATGCCGTTTTCATTTGACAAG
>CAZOMH010000578.1:0-3390 GCA_964580415.1 uncultured Nitrospirales bacterium | reverse complement strand
CATTTCCAAATATACCTTATCGCCAGGGAGACAGAACGAATACGCTGCTTCCTGCGAAAGGCGTGGCCGTCCTTCAAGGCTATCAACTCAAGCTCACGTTCGATGATGGAAGGGAAGGTATTGTTGATTTGTCCCGTCTGCCGGGAAAAGGCGTGTTCTCCTGCCGGCAAAACCGCGGGACTTTTGAACGGGTTCAAATAGGAGCCTCATCCCGTGCGTGACCGGAATGGTCATCCAATGGTTCCCTTCATCAGGGGATGATCTCTTTGATAATTGGCGGCGGGCGCAGATGGGCAAAACGCTGTTCAAGATTGCCCCGCTGGAATAGTCCCTGCCCTCCAATTCATTTCGGGCATTTGGTGCAAACACCTTGCCTGCAAGCCTTTGCGCATGTTCTTAAAGGTGTTTCCAGGGGCATCCTTGAGAACGATAAGACCGTGCGTGAAGACAACAACGGCGCCGATTCTGCGAATCGGCGCCGTCGAGTGGTTGGTATTGCGTGGGCAGGTTACTGCACCGCCTCTCCGTTAAACATCACATTCAGTCCCTGCATGGAGTCGTTGCGCTCGAAGCGCAGTTTCACGCCCGCCGGGGCCTTGGCGTCAACCGTAACCGTGTCGCCGGTCTTCTTCCATTCCACCGTCACCGGGCCCTGGATGCTGGCGCTGGCGCCCTTGGCCCAGTCGAGACCGTTGAGGCGGGGACTGATCCGGAATGCGGTGCCGCCGGGGGCTTCGGACGCGATGCCCAGGATGATGCGGTTGAGGTAGGTCACCGGGGCGGAGGACCATGCGTGGCAGTGGCTGCGGGTGGGGAAACCCTTGCTTCCGGTGGTGCCGCGGGCGAAGGTCTCCCACACAGTGGTGGCATCCAGATCGAGCATGGGCTGGTAGTCGCGGTAGATGGCCTTGATGATCTCGTCGGACCGGCCCATTTTCTCGAGCGCCTCGAAGAGGTACAGGATGGCAAAGGGCGAACCGACGGGGGTCACGCCTTTGGGCGGGTTCATCACCCAGTCGAGCACCCGGGCGCGGCGGTCTTCGGGCACGATGTCGTAGAGCAGTCCGAGGAAGCCCGTGTGCAGGCTGGTCTTCTCGCTGGGCGTGCCGTCTTCATGAACACTGTCCGGATAAGCGCCCTTCTGGTCGTCCCACAGCGCGTTGATACCGTCGAGCAACTGCTTGCGGTAGCCCTTGACCCATTCCACATCCTGATCGGTGCCGAGGGCTGCGGCCGCTTTGAGCGCGGCGTCGCAGGCGCCGACGGCGAACATGCTGCAGTGGATGACCGTGTTGTGGCCGTCGTCGATGCCGCTCCAGTCGAACATGTTCCAGAAGTTGCCGCTGAACAGGCCCCGGTTGTCGTTGAACATCGCGGCGCCGCGCAGGTTCTTGATCATGTAGGGATAGGCCCATGCGAGAAAGTCGCGGTCGGCGGAATATTCGTAGTTGTCCCACACGCTGATGCCCCAGAGGAAACTCCACGCGGGAAGCAGGATTTTCCAGGTGGACGGCGTCTGGCAAAGTGTGATCGGGTAATAGTCAAGCGAGTGGGCGGTCAGTTTCACGCACCGTTTGGCCAGGTCGTCGCTGCCGTAGGTGGTGTAGCCGAACACGGACTCATTGCGCGCGTCGCCGACCCAGTGCGTCTGTTCGTAGAGCGGGCAGTCGGTGAAGGTGTCCTCCATGCAGAGTTTGAGCGTGCGCGCCGAAATCTCCCATATCTTGTCGAGCCGGGGATCGCTGCACGCGAACTGCCCGACGGGCTGCACGGGGTAGGTGGACTCAATGAGGCGGAACTGGCGCAGCGTGGCGGGCTTGGTCTGTTTGCGCAGCGTCATGAAGATGTAGCGGCCGGAACGGCGCATAAGGCTCGTGAAACTGTTTTCGCCTTCTTTGCAGACATAGCGCATGGTGTTGCGGTAGCGCTCGGTGTGCTGGACACGCCCGGCCGGGGTGATGTATTCCACGCCGGACAGATCGACCACGAGGCCCGCCTCGCCGTCAATCACAAACTGCCAATGCCCGACGTTCTGCTCGCCCAGGTCGTAGCAGAGCTCCACGTCGCCGTTCGTGTTGGGCTGGACCATGACCGCGCCTTCGCCCTTTACAACGGCGTCGGCGTTTTCCACGACGGCGTTGGCGTCTTTCAGCGGCTTGCGGCTTTCAAAGAGGAAGTGGGGCGACTCGGTCCATTCGTCCCTGCCGACGATCTTTGCCATGCCGCCGAGGCGCTGCTTGAATGCGTCCAGCGTGCCGCTGTTCTGGACATGGTCCTTCACCATTCCATCGACCTTGGCCGTGATCGCGTTGCGTTCTGTCTCGGGCATCAGTTTCCACTCGGTGTCGCCTGCGGTGAATCTGGTCTCGTTGAAGGGCGCAAAACACCAGGGCGTGTCCGCGCTGTCGTTTATGGGATTGCGGAGTGTTACAGGTGCGGAACACTTCACGCGCAGTTCCGTGTCATGACGCCAGTGGCCAAAATAGTCGGAAAGCACGATGAGCACAAAGTGTTTTCCGGCTTCCAGCGACGCTTTGCCGTTCTTTGCCGGTTTGCCGTCAATCACAACCGTGTTGTCGTCGGTGTCGAAAACGATGTCACCGGGTTTGTCCATCGCGGCCACCGTCGCAAAAGCACCGGAAACGACAACGTTGTTGTTCGACCAGACCACGCCGCCATAAATCCACGATGCGGTCGGAAACACGAAGGTCTGCCAGGGCGAGCGTTCCACGACGGCGGTGCCGTGGAGTGCCTTGAACGCAAAGGGCTTGCGCGTAAGCAGCGGGCAATCGCGCGGTTCAAGGTTCTTCCACGGGCCTTCGGCGGCGGCATAGCGCACGACGGCCGGGGCAAATCCCGTGTCCCCTTCGGGAACGTTTCGCGCATCGAAGTCCTCGAAGGGGCCCGTCTGAACCGACTGTTTGCCGACCGATTTGAGCCAGCCCGCGGCGGTGCGCATTTCCCAGGTGCCGTCCGAAACGACGCGCGCGGCCTTGCCGCCCGCCTTGGGCGTCACGTCCAACTGGGCGAGCAGGCCCGCCTCCTGCGGAATCTGGTGAAAGGTGCCTATGCCGAAGAACTTGGCAATAACACGAATCTCGTTCTTTCCGGCCCTCACATAGGGCGTCACATCAATGATGTCATACTGGTAATGCTCCGGCCATGCCCGGCCCGGTCCGTCGTTGGCCCACTCGCCGTTCACATAGACCCGGTAGACTGTGTCCGCTGTGATGCGCAGCGTGGCCGTGCCCGGTTCGGGCAGGTCGAATGTCTTCCGCGCCTCGACGGTGTCGTTGTATCCGTCGTATTTGTCGCGCGCGGCCCAAATCCACGACGCGGTCCAGTCCGGCTTGTCCATGATGGCCTGGTCCTTGGTTCTCGGTTGCGCCG
>CAZOMH010000577.1:0-3402 GCA_964580415.1 uncultured Nitrospirales bacterium | reverse complement strand
GGCCCGCCGGACGACGCGCAGTTGACGCTTTCCTCCGAACCGTCCCTGCCCCAGGATGAAATCCTCTCCAAACTCCTTTTCCGCAAGGGGGTCTCGCAGGCGTCACCCCTCCAGGCCATTCAGATAGCCCGCACGGCGTCCATGTTCTCCGACAGCCTGAGCCTTCCCCAATTTCTCACCGGCAGCGTAAAACTTCCCGGCGTGGACCTCTTTGACATCCGGACCGGCGAGAAGGTGGACAATACCGTGGTCGGCGTCGGCAAGTATATCAACGACAAAATATATGTCGAGGCCGAGCACGGCGCAGCCACCGACTCGGGCCGCGTTTCGGCGCAGGTTGAAGTAACGCCCCGGGTTTCCGTGAAAGCCGATGTCGGCGCGCGAAACCGCGGGGGAGTGGGCATCATGTGGAAAAAGGACTATTGAGCCGGGCGCAGCATGAACAAGAAATATTCAGATGCGGGCGAAGCCGTGCTCGCGTTCCTTCGCGCCGAACTGGAACACCGTTATCTCTATGACAATGTCCGGCGCTTCAAGGAACTGAAGGACCTTGATGACGGCGTTGTGACGGCGTTTCGCGATTTTGCCCTCTCTCGCGTGTATCCCGGGGGGGCCGCACGCGCGGAAATAGATGAAGCCTTTGCCGATCTCGATGAACTTCTTCGTTCCCCCCGTAAAATGGCCTCGCTGGGCGCGGTGGCCGTGGCCGCCGTCTGGCGGCTCGGGCGCAGGCTCCCCATGGCCGTTTCTGCGGGACAACAGGTGATTCATGCGTTTTCCTGCGCGTCCGCGGTGGAAACGCTGCTCCGCGAATCCGTTCTTGAACGGGGTCTGCCCTGGCAATCAGGACTGGAGCGCGGAGACATGGCGTCCGTGTTTTCCAGGCTCCCGGCGCAGCCCTTTGGAGACCTTGTCGATGCGCTTGTTCAGCTTCTTGAACTGGCCGCCAACCGCGAAACCATGGAAACGGGACTGGGATTGCTCGAAAAGATTTCCGAAACCATGGCCCGGAGTGCCGGCCAGTGGAATGAAAGAGACCGCAACGGCGTCCGGCTGGCGATGGGAACGCTTTCCGAAGCACTCGAACTCTTTGACAAAATCGATCCCCGCGACGCCCCCCGGTTCATAAAGGGCATTCGCGCCGTTGAAATGGACTGGTACAGGACGCTGCGCAAAAGAAAATAGTCCTTGCCGTCAAACGGCAAGGGCCCCCGCCAGCAGCAGCGCGCCGGTGGTTACCACATCTTCCTCCAGTTGACAGGCAGAGAGTTCGTACATTCCCCGGTAGGGACCGAAGACACGCCGGTCCAAGGCCGCGTGCAGCGGCGTCAGCAGCACATCGCCCATAAGCGCCACACCGCCGCCGAGGGCGATCTTTTCGGGATGGAAAAGCGTTACCAGATTGGCCAGCGCCAGCGCCACGGTTTCCGCCACATGGCGCACCTCGCCCATGGCAAAGGCGTCGCCTCCGCGCGCGGCTTCGGCAAGCATGGGACAGGTCAAATGTCCCGGCACCCCCCCGCACAAAGCGAACAGGGGCGTTCCCGCGGCCAACGGGGAAAGTGCGCGCATCCTGCGTTCAATGGCCCAACCCGAGCAAAGATTCTCCAACTTGTCCGTCATGCCCGGTTCAGCCGAGGTCCAGTCCGGAACCCATGTATGCCCAATTTCGCCGGCCCCGCGGCCCTGCCCATTGTACAAACGGCCCTCGACGATCAAGGCGCCGCCAATGCCGCTGCCGATGTTCATGTAGAAGAAATTTTTCGTGCCCCTGCCCAGTCCCTTGCAGTATTCCGCCCAACCGGCCGCATTGGCGTCATTTTCAACCACCGTTGGCAGGCCGACATGCTCTTCAAACCAGCTCTTAAGCGCGACCCCTTCCCACCCCTGTATCTGGTGCGACACAAGGACGCGTCCGGTGCCGGTCTCGACGGGACCTCCAAAACCGATCCCAACGGCCTTTGGCTCGCGACCTTCCTTTCTCGCCTGCGCAATCAGTTCGGGCGCGGACTGTCCAAACCATTCCAAAATCCCCTGCGCGCCCCGGCTTCGGTCCACATTGGCCCGCAATACCCGCACTATGGTGCCGTCGGAAAGACCTTCTGTCGCCTGAAGTTTGGTTCCGCCTATCTCAAGGCCCAATACTGAATGTGTGACAGCCATCGCCTTTAAACTCTCCCGTAACTTGCTTGTCATTGTTGGAGGCCGCCCAGAATAGCCCCGTCACCTTGTCCGTATCAACCCGGCCACCGGCACGGTCGTCGTCGGCCTCCATGGGCGGGAAGGCCCCGCGGGTTTAATCCGCGGGGCCGGTATTTCATAAGTGGAATTGTCCGGACAGCCTCAGGAGCGGCCGCGCAAGAGCTTTGCGCTCCGCCCGGCGGCGAGCAGCCCAAACGCGGCAACCAGTACAAGCAGGTCCGCGCCCGAACCCGACTGCGATACGGGTGCGCAACCAATAACCGACAGGCACTTGCCTTTCGGTCCGAGCGTTCCCGTGCCCAGCACACGCACGCTCAGATCGGTATTGGGCACGCCGCTGAAGCTCAGAACCCCCTCGTAGTCCCTCACTCCCTTCGGGGTGAATCGCACCGTCAAATCAAAGCTCTCACCCGGGGCGAGGCTGTAAGAAGCGCCCCCGATGATGCTGAAAACGCCATTCTCGTCGGAAATGGCCGCTTCGCCGGCGGCATTCACTTCACCGTTGTTTGTCACGGTAAACACCTCGTCTATGCCGGTGTCGATCACCGCCAGACCAAAGATGACGCCATAGGCGATGTCCGGTGCGAACGTGAGCACCTTCTCCTTTTCGAAGGGGGCAAATACCGACAGTGACGATGCCTGGCCATGCAGCGTGGTGCCTTCGGCCATAAAGCCCTCCGTAAAGTCCTGCGTCCAGTCCGCCGTTTCCCCAAGGAGGTTTATGTCCGCCTGGCTGTCGGCCGTCATGATGCTTTCATGCGACAGGTACAGCGGAATAAGATTGGGCGAGAACGTCAATCCGCTGAGGGAGAACGAGACGGGATGGGCGGCAACCGCCGCACTGTCAATTTCGGTGTAGGCCACCGGTTCACCTGCGGCAATATCGGCGAGGGTGGCCACGAGTATGCTGATGTCGAAGAAAAGGCCGCCCTGGATAAAACCACCCGGCACCGGCTGGAAATAGGGTGCCTCCGCCGCGCCCATGAGCCCTTCAATGGTGTCGGAAACGGTCAGCGTAATGAGCGCCTGGCTGCCGCAGGGAACAATTGCGCGGGGAATGTCAACCGCAAGGGTCCGCGTGGTGTCACCGTCATAGTTCACGGTCATCGAGATGTCTTCGGTGCCGCCGCCATCCTCCGGGCACAACGCAGCCCGCACCTCTATCGACCGATGGAAACCGTCCGCGTCAACCGTGTTGTC
>CAZOMH010000576.1:0-3403 GCA_964580415.1 uncultured Nitrospirales bacterium | reverse complement strand
CGGCGAATATCTTTTCCCGCAACCGGTCGGCGCGGGTCTTGGCCGCGCCCAGTTCCTGCATTTCGCTGCTCTCCACCTGCTCCGCGGCAACCTGTTTTTTCAGGTTTTCGGTGATCCTGTCCAGGTCCGCCAACTGCAGGTCAACCGTGCTCCGTTCGATCTTGGACTGTTCGTACAGCGTGTCAATCGCGGTGAACTGTTCCAGAAACCATTGGGCCTCCTTGTCCAGGTCAACCACCTTGTTGGTGTTGCTGAAATCCTCCAGGGCCTTGTCCGCCGCCAGCAATTCATCGGAGACAACAGCCAGCCGTTCCTCGGTCTTGCTGATGCTGCGGTTCGCCTCGTCCGTTCTAAGAACCACTGAATTCTTCAGAAACACGTCGCGGGCCGTGTCGGCCAGCAGTGCGGCGCGTTCCGCGTTGTCCGACGTGGCGCGTATGATGAGCATGGAGGTCTCGTTCTGCGCCGTCACCGAAATGGCGCTGCCAAGCGACTGGAGCGATGTGCTCCAGCCCAGTTTGTCGCGCACCTCCCTGATGTTCTCGGGAAGTTTTACAAGGTTGATCTGGGTCCTCAGGGAGGGAACCCGGTACACCCCGCCGACCATGTCGCCCTCTTTGGCGGTGAACAGCAGGCTGGTTTCGGACACATACTCCCGAACGCCGAAAGAAACGGCGGCCACCACGGCAAGCACCGCGCCGAGCATCGGCCCGAAAAGCAGAATCCACCATTTGCGGAATACGCTGGTAAGAACCGTCCGCGGGTCAAAGGGCAACTGCTGCTTGCCGCTGTCGGTTTGTTCATTTTCCATCGGCAGTCTCTTTCATCCCGCGGGGAGACCCCGCGGAGTGCGGAAACAATATGTGTGCGACCGCCTCACGCATGGTTCAACCCTCCCCGCGGCGGAGGCATTCCCTTTTGCGCGCGGCGCGCGGCCCGGCAGCGCAGCGACCATGCGGCAATCAACCCGGAAGTAATGGCGAACATGTACGTGGGCGGCGTGATGCGAAGCGCCCATTCCTTGAGCCCCACGAGGTGCAGCGCCACCGCGCCAAGAAACAGCCCAAACAGAAGACCGTTCTCGACGGACCGCCCCGTGAGCGCGCCCCGCAACGCCATCCACATAAAACGGAAAATGACAACCAGATACGCGGCCAGGCCTATGCGGCCCATCTCGGCCGCCGTAAGCAGATAGATATGGTGCGCCACACCCGCCTGCTCCTCGTTCTTCATCACAACAATGTGCTCCCGGTAGCGCTGCTCTTTGGACAGCACCTCGGAGAAGTTGTTCAGGCCCACCCCGAAGAAATGGTCCGCAAGCATCATGCGGGCCGCCGTGTTGAATTCCTCCCTGGCCGCCTCGCTCTCCTTGGGCGCCGTCTTGAACCGGTTTATCACCGTGCCTGCCGCCATTGCCCCGCCCGTGATCACCCCCAGCAGCATGATCGCCGTAATGACGGTCGTGCGCGAACCGCGGTGGCGCGCGTTGGCGTAGCCAATTGCGCCGGCCAGGCACAGGCCCGAAAGCACCAGTCCAAAACGGGACTGTGTGGCAAGCACACAAAAGACCATTCCCAGCGCCGCGCCCATGGAGGCAAATGCGGAAATCTTGTCCAGCCGCGGATCACAAATTCCCCAGACCATCAGCAATGGCAGGGTGAGGTTAAGATACATTGGCACCGTGTTCGAATGGTCGAAAGGACCGTGGATACGGTACAGTCCGAACAGGTACTTTTGTTCAAGCGCCAGCAGCGTCACATACCCCGCAACCGCCATGAACCCAAACCAGACATAGCGGCGATCCACCCCCGCAAGAATGCAGTTGCACACGCACCAGTAAACAAGATACCCCCGAACCAGCTTAAGCAGGGTGAACTCCCCGTATATGGACACCGGGGCCATGAGCGCGGACACGCAAGCCAACCCGAAAAAGACAAGGCAGAAGAGGCTGTTGGGCGGTATCCACTTAATCTTCTGCATCCTGGTGAGCACGAGCCACAGCACGAGCGCAAGCGCAATCAGGTCGGTTATGGTGATTTCAAAGCCGCGGTCGGGACCGCGGTACAGTTCCATTGACACAAAACGAATACCGGCCTGGGCGCCCAAACTTGTGGAAAATATGAGCCCCGACAGCAACAGCCCCGGCACTGCGGGACGTATCATGGCGGACAAGGCCATCATGGGCACGCCCGCAAACGCAGTGATGAAGAAGATGACGTACTTCACGGACGGCCCCCCGCGGCGACGGCACCGGATGAAAGGCCCTGTGCATGGACGCGGCACATTTCAGTTGAACCTCCGCCACAGCGCCAGAAAATCACCGGATTTCTCCGCCCAACCGGGCGCATCCGCCCCGTCAAGCAACAACGCGGGAAGACGCGCGTACAGCGCCTCCCGGGGATGCCGCAGGGACAGGCGGCCTGCGGAAAGATTGCGGGCTGCGTTCTTGAGGCACGCCCCGCAGGTGTTCATTTCGCGCTCACGAACACCCTTCCATGCACAGTAGGCGGCAACAGACTCCCATGCAAGTCCTGTCCGTATCCCTTCCACATGCAACAGCACTTCGGCCCAGTACCGCGCCAGACTGTGAAGCCGCTCTTGATCCCATGGAACGCCCGATGCCTGATCGGGCCGAAAGCGGAAACGCAGTGCTTCCGCGTACAGCGAGGGAAGGTCAAAGGAAAAGGAGAGGTTCAGTTCATGAACCAGCGCCGCAATCCGGAGATCGCGGCCCTCATAGGCGGTAACATGACGCCTGTACACAACCGCAAGCGCATCCCCAAGGGCCATGGCGCACTTGTGGGCGTTTCGGCGCACGAAATCCGGGTCGATGGGAGGGTCTGTCCCGGCGGCAACCCGCCGCGCCCAAAGCAACCCCGCACCGCGGTTCAGCAGCAGGCGCAGCGCCTCAACCGCGGGAGGCGGGTCCAGTACCCGTTTTGGGGCATGGCCGGTCAGGACATCCGGCGCTCCGTGGAGCACGGTATGTCCCTGTACAAACTCGTGCCACATGAGCCAGGGCGGCCAGTTCTCAATATCCGCGACGGTAACCGGACGGCTGATATCCACTTCAATACCCAATTCTTTGGCGTAACGTTCTGTTACCGAGTGTGCGGCCTCCAGGGGCACGCCGCGCTGCTTGACCACCAGCAGCAAGTCAAAATCGTTGTAGGGATGCTCCTCTCCGTCGCGCACCACCATGCCGTCGCGGGGCGACACGGTGTCCGGGCTGAACGCCTTCCGGAAGTCGTAGAGCTGGAACGTGCGGGGATAGGTCCGGTACCGCTCCCACAGGGGGAGATAGGTTCCGGTGAGCGTGTCCCGGTAGCCCTTGACCACTTCGGGGGGGACCCCCTCCAATTCGCGGCGCTCGGCGTCCCCGGCGGCGAAGACCCGCTCCTCC
>CAZOMH010000575.1:0-3406 GCA_964580415.1 uncultured Nitrospirales bacterium | reverse complement strand
TCCAGTAGAGTGCCGCGCGCGGCGTGACGGGTTCGAAGGTCTGCGGCAGTTCCTTGACCAGCCGTTTCATCAGCGAGTTTTGGTCCTGGTCGTCGAATACGGTGAAGTTCCTGCTGCGGCCGAGCCGGTCAATGTCCCGGCGGAGCACATGCAGGCCGAAGGAGTGGAAGGTGCCGAGAAATGCGCCCGGCCGGCTGAAGTCCGCCTGGTCTGCGATCCGTGCCGCGAGGCGCGTGCGCATTTCCGCCGCGGCCCTGTTCGTGAAAGTGAGCGCCAGCATGCGCGCGGGGTCCACCCCGCGCTCTTCAATGAGCCATGCCATCCGCTCGATGATGACGCGGGTCTTTCCGCTGCCCGCGCCCGCGAGCACCAGCGTCGGACCTTCTTCCGCCTCCACGGCGGCTTTCTGGGCTTTATTCAGTGCGATCATGGATTACCGGTCACTCACTTTCTTTACAGAATTGAACCACAGAGGACACAGAGGAACCTGGAGCAGCATAGCCGCAACCAAAAGAGTCCCGAGTCGCGCGGTCTTAGGTCCACCCCTGAGGGGTGTATGCCCCACACGCAACAGAATCTTCGCGTCTTGCGAAGATTTTGAGCCATAGTAGTACAGAGGAAGAGCGACTGCAATGTTCCACGCCATCCATTCGGTTCTTTTCGCCGCTCTTGTTGGTTTTCATTAAACATGTATTGTTTTGTTCCGTAAGCGTCCCGTACCGACACGCCCGCCTTTGCTTTTCCGCTGTGCCCCTCTGGCCACTATCATTTAACTTCTTGTCTTCCTGCGCAGAAGTCCATAATGCGCCATCGGCAAGTCATGTTGTGCAAAGCGGATATAATTCGTGTTCTCTTTGCGTTCTTTGTGATCTTTGTGGTCAGATTGATTCTTGCTTTGATCGCATGGGACACAAGATCGAACAGATATGCCAGTCATTCCGCGCACGTCCTGCCCGCGTTCTTTTCCATATTACTATGCCTCAGAATCTTCGCAAGACGCGAAGATTCTGTTGCGTGTGGGGCATACACCCCCCGCCCTTCGGGCTGCCCCCCTCAAGGGGGGGCCTAAGACCGCGCGACTCGGGACTCTTTTGGTTGCGGTTATGCTGCTCCAGGTATTTCCGTGTATTCCGCGGTTCAGTTCTTTGCTTCTATTTCAGACGATGAGGTCGTCCGGTTCCACGGCCGGGGTTGTGACCAGATCGTACGGCAGCGCGTCGGGCGGAAAACTCTGCATGGGCAGTTCGGCCAGAGGACGATAGGTGCAGTCAAATTTGGCCTCGCCGCTGCTGCGGTCGATGAGCACAGACACGCCGACAACCTCCGCGCCGCGGGCGCGCAGGTGTTCAACGGTCTTCTTGACCGACCCGCCGGTGGTCACAATATCCTCGACAACCAGCACGCGTGTGCCGGGCTTGATCGCAAAACCGCGCTTGACAGCCATGCCCCCCTGGCCGTCCTTTTCGGAATAGGCGCAGCGGCAGTTCAGGTGGCGGGCAGTCTCGTAAGCCAGCATGATGCCGCCCGTTGCCGGGCCGACCACCAGTTCAACGTTGTCGTCTCTGAATTTCTCCGCCATGGCGCGGCACAGCGTTTCGGTGTGCCGCGGATACTGCATCACGCGGGCAGCCTGCAGAAACTGGCGCCCGTGGCGTCCGCTGGTGTAAATGAAATGCCCGTCCAGCAGCGCGCCGGTGGTGCGGAAAACATTGATTACTTCCTGGTTCGTCATGCCTGCATCTCCTCTAATATTCGTTCCACCGCCTCGGCGGGATTGGCGTGTTTCAGTATGGGCCGTCCCACCACGATCATGCTTGCGCCGGCCGCCGCGGCCTCGTAGGGGGTCATGATGCGCTGCTGGTCGTCCGCACCCGCCCATGCGGGACGGATGCCCGGCGTGACAATCAGCGGCTCCGGGCCGACGGCTTCGCGCACCAGCGCAATCTCGTGGGGCGAGCAGACGATGCCGTGCGCCCCGGACTCCACGGCCATCTTCGCCAGCCGGGGCACGGTTTTCGCGGCTGTTTCGGGCACGCCGAGTTCATCGCGCAGCATGGCGTCGCTCAGGCTGGTGAGCACCGTCACCGCCAACAGTTTGGCGGGGGAGCCTTCGACCGCCTCGCGCGCCGCGGCAATCATCCTGCGCCCGCCGAAAGCGTGCAGCGTCATCAATCCGGCACCCAGCGCCATGCCCGCCGCCGCCGCATGGGCCACCGTGTTCGGAATATCATGATATTTCAGGTCCAGGAACACCTGCTTGCCCTGCGCCAGCACCGCACGCACCACCTCGGGCCCCTCGCGGGTGTACAACTGGGAGCCAATCTTGAACCAGCGGCAGGCACCGCAACGGTCCACAATGGAAAGTGCCTCGGCGCCGGTGTCCACGTCGAGCACGACAATCAGGTCAGTCTTGGGCATGGATGCTCCTATTCATTGTTTCATGTGCGTGCCGGGGAAATACGCCGGGCCAGGCCGCCCTGTTCCCGACTTGGCGCGGTTGCAATTATACCTGTTGCGGACAGGCAAGTGACAGGGACAATAATACAGTTCTTGCGGGGCCTCACCCGGCAAAGTCCGGTCCTGCAGGGAACATGTCTTCGGCTGTTTCAGGGGGGATTAAGCCGCGGTGGGAACGGTGACGATGCGGGAAACCTGGTCGGGCGGCAGGTCCAGGACAAAGCCGCGCCGGGGCACGGATTTGATGATGCCGGACCATTCGGGGGCGACGGCGGCGATGCGCTTGAGCAGCAGGCTTTTCTGGAAGTGCATTTGGTTGTTTTCCACGATGGTTTCGCCCCAGACGGCGCGGTAGATTTCCTCGTAGGGCACGCATTCGCCGGGCCTCGCGGCAAGCAGGCGCATGAGCCGGTACTGTTTGTCCTGGAGGGGAATGGCGATATCGAGCACGCGGATTTCGTTGGGCCGACGGTCGTCGACGACGAGCAGGGGCGGTGAAATGATGCGGGGGCTTGCGGACGTACCGTCCGCGTCGGGATCATTGTGCTCGGCCCAGGTGCGCAGGGCGCGGACAGCGGCCTCGGGCACAAGCCGCGCCAGTGCGGCGTCGGGGGTGCGGAGCAGGGCGCGGGGCGTGTGCAGGCCCGCCTCGCACAGGGCGACGGCCGCCGCGCGCGGCAGACCGCCGGCGGCATGCACCAGCGGCAGCGCCTCTTCGCGCAGACCCAGCGCGAGCCGTTCGGCGAGCGAGGCGATACGCGCCGCCATGGCTTGGGGCATGTCAAGCGCATCGGCCACCGCCGCGGTGGCGTCGGCCAGCCATGCCAACTGGTCCGCCGCCGTGAGCACCTGCCCGGCAGCGGTGTCGAATTCGTCCTCCAGCGCGGGCAGAGAGGCGTGATCGATCCATGCGTTGAGGAAGAGTGCGGCCTTGATCGCGCGGACCTCG
>CAZOMH010000574.1:0-3408 GCA_964580415.1 uncultured Nitrospirales bacterium | reverse complement strand
GGTTCTGCAGCGAGCGCGTGAACAGCACCTCGAAGCGAGCCGTGCCGGCTGTGGCCGCAAAGCTGCCCACCAGCGTGCGGTTCACGGCGGACGCCTCCGACACCGCGACCTTCCACTGAACCGTCGCACCGGAATCGTTCAGGCTGAGCCCCGTCAGATCCGGCAACAGCGTGTCGCCCGGCGCCAGGCCCAGGCTGAGCTTCCAGCCGTCTGACATACCGTCCCCGGCCGTTGAATACGCCCCCGAATCAGAACCCAAAACCAGTTCGGCCAGATCGCCCACGCCGTCGCTGTCGGCGTCTGTCGTGCCCAACGCCAAGGCCTTGGCGATGGACAGCGGGGCAATGCCCGTCGTCTCTGTCAAGCCAGGGTTGATCTCGTAGTCCAGATCACCGTCGCTGCCCGTGCTGGGGCCCGACCGCGCAAGGAAGTCGGCAAGTGTGGGATTCTGCTCGTACTCCCAGGCGTCCGGGAACCAGTCCTGATCCGAATCCGCATCTTCGATGGTGATCTCGACCGTCTCGCATTCCGCCAGCGGCACGTACTTCACCTTGACCGCACGGGGATCATACGGCTTGTCGCTGATGCCGTAGTAATTGGCATACCCCCACGACTCCCACACATCCCGGACGCCGTTCTGGTTGTGGTCGATGAACGCCCGGACATAGTAATCCCCCGCCTCGGCGCTGGGCGCCAGGCCGAAGAGGTTGGCGTTCGTGGCCGTGTTCGCCGGGTCAATAAGCGCCGCCACCGCGCTTCCCGCCAGCGTGTTCTCCGCCGCGGGCTGACCGCTGAAGGCCGCGTTATGAAACGCCTGAATCTTCACGCGCCCGGACAGAAGAGTTGTCGCAGGACCGTGGTATTTGACCACCGCCTTGATTGCGCCGTACCCGGCCGAATCCAGCGGCGCGTTCACGTCCAGACGGTAGGTCTGCCAGTCAGACCAGCCGTCACCATCCGACTTGTTACTGCTGAACTTGGCGTCCAGCGCGGTCACCCGCCAGAAGTACCGCTTGTTCGTCATGTAAGTGACCGTTGTGGCACCCGGCATCCGCATTCCCGCGCAGAGCGGGGCGGTCCAGACACAGGCGCCGTCGATGTCGCGCGCAGGCGCTTTCAGAGGTCCGGAATTGTAGACCAGGGGGCCAGTTTCGGAATCCCTGTGGATCTCCAGTTGGAAGGCCGTGTAGTTCAACGGCATCGTCCACTTGAAGGTCGGGCGGGCGGAATACACATACCCCCTGTTCACCGGATAGACCGCCTCCGCCTTGGCGCGCACAACGTCGAAGGTGTTCGTGAAAACCAGCACCGCGTTGGTCGCGTACCCCAGGGAGTTGCCGAGATAGACCTCGTAGGCCAACGTGTTGCGGCTCAGCGTGGTCGGCACGCCGGCCAGACCCCAGTCCAGGCCGAGGCCGTCAAAGTCTCCCTCGTGCACGAACGAGCGCGTCGCGCTGAGCGTCTTGTCCAGCACCGTCCGCTGATAGGTCTTGTTGCCGTCCACCGACATGCGTTTCACGACCACGCGCTTCTCGAGGCCGGACAGGGTTGTCCCGCTTCCGCCGCCCGCCGCCGCCGCTCCGGTGAAGATGTCTTCGGTGCGCTGAACCGGCGCGAGCGTCATGCGCAGGAAGCCCGGCGTGTAATCGGTCAACTCGATGTTCACCGTATTGAAGTCGTACCCGATGTTCACCCCGAAGGTGTCGGGCACGCCGCACGGCTCGCCCGCGTCCCACGTCCCGTTGTTGTTCAGGTCGAGCAGCGCGAAGAAGTAGTTCACCCCTTCCTTCACATACCCGCGACTGGGCACTGCGGCGGTCGGCGTCTCGGCGTCCGACAGGTAGAGCGTCTTCGGCCACCCCATGACCTGAGAGGACTGGTAGGTGATCTTCAGGTAGGAGTATTCGGGTTTCGCAGTAATCACGAGGGTCGGCGAAACCATACGTGCCAGCGTCATGCCTGCAAACCAACTCAGGTCGATCTCATACTCGCCCGTGATGTAGTTGATTGTCCCGATCGCCGCGGTAAGCCCGCCGGATGACTGCCCGTAGAGCGTTCCCTTCAGCGCTGTGGCATCACCGACATCCCGACCCGCAAACACACTATACAGGGCGGGGTTGTCCGAGCTGTCCACCATTTCGAGCACAACGGAACCGGGAACCAGTGTGCCGGGCGAGAGAACGCCTTTGATCGTTTTCGCGCCCCAATAACCGAGATGCTTGACCGCATCGACAGCCGTCCCGTCGCTGGACTGTACACGCCAGATCGCATCGGGCGCGCCGTCCATTCCCGGATCCGAATAGGCGAACATCACCAGATTCCCGACCGGACGGATGCCGTTGTAGGAGAGGCGGGTCTGGATGACCGGTACGGGGAAATCCTTGATCGATTCCTGTTCCGGGTTCAGATGCATGCCCAATGTGGGGTCGCTGCGCAGCGCGCTAGCGCCATACCGGCTCTCCGCCCAGTTCGACCAGCCGTCCTGATCCCAATCCCCGAACGGATCGTAGAGATAGCGGCTGACCGCCTTGGCGTTGTAGTTGTCCTCCCACGCGTCTTCCATGAAGTCGTGGTCGGCGAACATCTGCCCGTAGTAGAGCAAGCCCTGCTTGACAAAATAATCCGACTGCGTCTGGCTCGCGCCCGTTCGGAACTTGTCCGGGCGGGACATGCGGTTGAACGGGTACACTTCCGAGATCAGGTACTCGGCGTAGTTACTCAGGCCGTCCCTGTCCGGATCGCCCATCGCCCCGTTATCGCCCGTGTTGACGGTCGGCTTGAGGTTAAAGAGGTTCTCCCACCAGTCCGGCAACCCGTCGCCGTCGATGTCCGAGGTCTGCTTGACGAGCGTGGCTGGATTGTAGCCGGCACCGCCCGGATGGTTAACCTCCGTCCACCCATTCTTCGACAAATCGCGCATGTACAGCTCGCCGGCCGTCATGCCGTTCGCGCTCAGGTCATACCAGCCCACAGCAGCGGCGAAGTAGTTCGTCGCCACGTCCCGCTCCCACCAGTCCGCCAGCCCGTCGGCGTCGGAATCGTCCGCCATGTCCGCCCACACGCCGGCCGGCGAGTCGTTGTCCCACATCTCCACCGCCTGCTTGGCCCACACGCCGCCCAGCGGCAACAGGTCGGCCGCGAATTTCCTGCCGGCGCCGTCCACGCTCGAGATGTCGAGCGAGGTCTTGTACCAACACCCGTACGGGTCGTTGCTGTTCGGGAACGCATATTTCTCCAAGCCGTGCGCCGACGGCGGCGTCGCATACACCCCGGCGGCATAGTGCGACCAGTGAACCGAGTCCCTCACCGTATCCGTATCGCGCAAAACCGTGTTCGTGCCACCCGAAATCAATCCGCCGAAAATCGGCAGATGCTCCACGCCGTTCTCGATCCACGGCACATACCCGT
>CAZOMH010000573.1:0-3414 GCA_964580415.1 uncultured Nitrospirales bacterium | reverse complement strand
CCGATTCCAGGAAGCGGTCCAGCCGCGCGTCCCACGGGCCGGGTGTGTCTGCCGTTGTTGCCGTATCGTCCATACCGGGTGTTCCTGCCGCAAAAAACGCATCCCCGGCACCGCCTTTCGGCCGGTGCCGGGGATGATCATCTTTCATTTGGTGTCAGAGCGCAGTGGCACAACCACCGCCGGTCGTTTTAGTCGACCAGGCTGACGTTGAACACAGCGCGGCGGTTCATCTTGCGGTTCGCGGCCGAGGTGTTCGGGTAGTTCGGGTCCGGACGGGTCTCGCCGTAGGACACGGTCTTGATGCGGGCTTCAGCAATGCCGCTCTCAACCATGTACTTCTTGACGGCGTCCGCACGGCGCTGGCCAAGGCCCATGTTGTATTTCTCGTCGCCGATGTCGCAGGTGTGGCCTTCGATCTCAACCGTGTCCTTGCCGTACTTCTTCATTTCGGTGACGAGCTTGTCGACTTCCGCCTTGCCTTCCGGCTTCAGGACGGCCTTGTCGAAGTCGAACAGGACGTTGTTGAGCACGATTGCGATGCGCGTGGGCGGCTTGACGGGCTCCGTCGGCGGCGTCACAACTTTCTTTTCCGCGACTTTGGGCTTTTCCCAAGCGTGGAATACGATACCGCGGTTGCCCCACAGATTGTTGTCACTGTCGGTACCGCAGGCGGCCTTGGCGACTTCACCGCCAACACCGTCCGTCGGCCACCACCAGTAACCGGCGCGACCCTTGGAATCGGCAACCGGCTCCGGCTTGGCGCCGGTGTTGCCCCACCAGGACATGTCGCTCCAAGACTTTGCGGCATGCGCGGTGCCACAGACACCGAGCAGCGCAATCGCTACAGCCAGAATAACCAGTTTCTTCATCGCGCTTCTCCTTCTCGCTTTGTTGAATGTCCAGTCCCTGCGTTGATCCCATGCAGGCACATCACACTCTCATTTCTACCTAATCCATATTAAATCAAACGCCTGAACACAAAGTCAAGCGCTTTCGCAACCTATTTCCGACACTTTAACACCTATTCATTGCCCCCGCCTCCACTCCCAACTCGCAAAAATTCTACCACATATTGCGCAGGTTCGCAAGACATATGTCATTTGTTTTCCGGTTTGTTCCCTTTTCCTGCGCTGCTTGGGACTATTCAATAGACCATTTATCCCGTTTGGCAATAATAAGTTGCATCAATTCTGCGGTTTTGGGCGGTCGTATTGGTTCAACCGATTTTAATCCATACCCTGTAGTTGCGGGTCGTTTCGGTTTCCGACGCAACCGCGCGTTTCTTATTTGGCCTGTTTTTGCATGCGCACGGGGGGCTGTTTCAGCTATTCCTGCGGGGTACCCAAGGTGCCGTCACGAAAGCAGAGGACGCGCTGCTGCAGTACGTCGGCATGGAGGCGGACACGGTGGGCCGGGGCGGCATCGCGTGCGCGCACGACGCGTATGGTGTCTGTGAAGAGTGCCGCCTCGGGCAGCATTTCCCCCAGGAGGTTGGGTGCGCTCATAAAGAAATCGCCGTTGATCAGAGTTTCCGGCTGGTCTGGGAAGACGGCGAGGTAGAGCATGTCCATTTCGACGAGTTCGCTGAAGAAATGTGTGCCGAGGGAAACGTCGGGCACGAGGTCCTCGCGCATGGCGACGATCTCGCAGAGGACGGAGACGGGATTGATTTCGGCGAACGAGACGGGCACGCCCAGTTCGGGGGAGGTGGTTCCCCATCGTCCGGGGCCGAGCAGCATGATGCGTCCCTGCGCCTGCATGTCTTCGTGGTGCGCGATGCGGCCGATGAGCCGGGCGATGCGGTAGCGGTCGGCGACGGGCATTTTTCCGTAAACTTCGGGCACGACATAGATAAACAGGTCCACGACATCGGAGCGGCTTTGTCCGATGACCGGCCCCGCCGAGCGCAGGATGATGTCCCCGTCGGCGATGTTTTCGGGGAGGGGCGCGGCCACGGCATCGCCGCGCACCTGCAGTGGCCGGCACTGCACGATGTTGACGCGATATTCGCCGTCGGGGGTGAAATTGGCCGTGAACTCGACATCGACGGGATAGTCGTAGGCGTTTTGGAGGATGCTCAGCGCCGCGCGCATGTCGCCGACGAAGGGGGTTTGGGAAATGACCGTGTCGAAGTTGATGAGCAGGGGGGGCGGTGTTCTGACGCCCCGTTCCCTTGCGGCGCGTTCCATTTCGGGGTCGCGCCGTCCCAGGAGCGCGATGGAGGGATCTCCGCCCGCGCCGCCGCAGCGTTCGGCGATGTCGTTGAAGTCGCGGCTGACCAGCTGGTTTGCGTCGAGGTCAAGGATGTCGACCTTGCGCTGGCTGTAGCGGCGTCCGCCGGCGCGGGCGCTTTCGGGGCGTTTTTCGGGGGCGTTGAGGGCGATGATGCGCGTGTAGTCGTCGTCGGAGCGGTCCACGGCGCGGGTGCCGAGGCCGAAGACCAGGCGCAGCAGTCCCGCATCCGGGTCGATGTCCCGGCTCCACACGTAGGGGTTGAACGAGAATCCCACGCCGGCGACGTCCGGAAAATAGAGGTCGCCGTGCTGCGCGCCGGAGACGCGCTGCACCAGCAGGGCCATCTGTTCCTCGCGGTCAAGCAGTCCATGGCGTTTGCGGTAGGCCAGGGCGGCCTCGCTCATTGCGCTGGCGTAGACGGTGCGGACGGCGGACTTGAAGTCCTCCATGCGTTGTTCGAACGAACCCTGGTTCGCGCAGAACACGCTTTCATATTTGCCGGCGAACGAGTTGCCGAAGTTGTCCTCCAGCAGGGAACTGGACCGGACGATGATGGGCGAGCAGCCGAAATAGTCGAGCATGCGGGCCAGTTCGTCTTCGGTCTCTTTGGAGAACTTTCCGGTGAGGATGCGGCGGCGCACCTGTTCGGCGCCCTCGATGACGTCCTGGGCGGTTTTCTGCCGCCTGCGCATCCACCAGCAGCCGTTGTGAACGAGGTAGGTGTAGAAGAGGTCGGAGCCGATGTAAAAGCTGTCGTGCAGTTCGAGCAGACCGGCCCAGCGCTGTCCCGAGTTGCGCAGGATGGCGTGCGCGAGGAGCATTCCGACGGACTTGCCGCCGATCAGGCCGGTGCCGATGCCGCGCCTTCCGATGTCGAGCAGGTCGGCCAGCGTGAAATGGCGCCGCGCGAGCTGCAGCACGCGGTCCTCGCGGGAGACGACCATGCGGAGGAGGCTCTCGAACAAATGCCGCGCGGTTTCCGTGTCGAGCAGTTCCCCGGGTCCGAGCAGGAGGTCCTGCGCCTGCAGGAAGGCCCTGTTCCATGCGTCAATGGGCCGGACGGCGCATCCGATGGCCGAGGGTGGCGCGGGCCGGAGCACCCGGGCAATGGTGTGGCTGGCCGTGATGGGCTCCGGGTGGCCCGTTTCCCAGCGGTGCAGCATGTGCATGGTCGGCGTG
>CAZOMH010000572.1:0-3434 GCA_964580415.1 uncultured Nitrospirales bacterium | reverse complement strand
CGCCCACAATAACCTCCGCATCGTTCACCGCCGTGGCCACCGATTCAGTCCCGCCCAGGCTCGGAAGCGCCACCCGCGCGGAAGCCGTCCATGCCTGCGCCGTGGTCGTGGAACCAATGGCATAGGTGGCAACCCCGACCACAACATCCGAACTGTTAATCCCCAACCCCACGCTTATCGCGTCGGAACTGAAGGAACCAAGGTCCGTCATCGTTCCGGCATTCCACACATACGCATGATGCACGCTGTCATTCAGGCGGCTGAGCCCCGTCACATGGCCGGCGGTGTTCATATCCTCCGCCCGGGTGAACCCCTCGCCGCCGAGCGTGCCCAAATCCGTCGCGGAAAATCTGGGAGTGCAGCCCGTCAACAGCGCCGCCGCAACACCCGTCACGAGCATTGCAACAAAGAGTTTCCCGTTCATGGCTTCCGTCTCCCGGTTTTTCGCCGCAGGCAATACTTCATGCGGCTGAACCGGACCCTGCGTTCAGCCGCACCAATATTCGGCACCGGCACCGTACGTGCCGGTCATATCCCGTGGCAACGGTATTATGCCGAAGGGGCGATGGCGTCCTTTGCAGCCTTGGCCACGCGGAACTTCACGCTCTTTTTCGCCGGAATCTCAATCGTCGCGCCGGTTGCGGGATTGCGGCCGCTGCGCGCCGCGCGCTGAACCACCGCCAGTTTTCCAATACCCGGAATGGTGAACCCGGCAGCCGCTTCCTTATAGGCAAGTTCAGCCTGGACGACAAGAACCTCGTCCACCTGCTTCTTGGTCAGTCCCGTCTTTTCGGCAATGGCTGCCACGATCTGCCCTTTGGTCATCGGCTTTGCGCTGTCTGTCATTTCCAATTCTCCTGTTGTATTGAAAACCCCGGCTCCTGCACCGCATGAAACAAGACCGACTGTCCCGCATGCCGTCATGCGCACAATCCCTGTCCGCCCGCTGGCAACCGTCAACCATGGCGACAACAAACAAATCTCGCCAAATGCCCAACGAACCTCTTCAGTGATTCTAGCCCCCTTTGTGTACCAAGTCAACAGCCTTTCGAACCTCCGCCGGCGTACTTCCGTCCGCGCCGAAAGGAACCGCTTTCTGCTCCACCGCAAACCGTCCTCTCCCGGCAATGCTGGACATACGCCCCGCCAAAGGAATACGCTAAACCCGCCCCTGGAAAAGCGACCGTCGGCCAACCATGGCGATTATGCATGACTTCTCAGATAAACATTGACTATCCAATTCTTGACCTTGCGGCGCTGCTGGTGCTCGTCCCTTTTATGGCCTTCGGTGTGTACTCCCTCAGAAGGCGCTTTCTGTACCACGATGACTGGGGTTTGGCATGCCAGTCCGTCGCGCTCCTCTATGCGCTTCTCACCGCCGCTTTTGAAGTTCAGGCGATACGGGACGAATTGGTTGAAGTGCCCGTGTACCTCATATTCGCCTCTTTGGGCATGCTCGCCGCCACTATGGCCCTCTATGGACACATGGCCGTTTCATTTCTCTCCAAAATCATGGTGGATATGTTCCTCCCCGGGGGCGATCAGGCCGCAAGCCAACCCCGGTTCGGACCGGCCGAGGCGCTGGAACGTCTCGGCGACTATAGGGGAGCGTTGGATGAATATTACGTCCTGGCCCGCATATTCCCCCGCCGCCCCGAAATCATGGCCCGTATTGGTGCCACCCTGGATACGCTTCACTCCCACGAGGAAGCGGCACAATGGTTTCGCCGCGCCTTGGAATCTCAAGAACACCCCCAAGAAGCGGCGGCATTGCTCTGGCAACTGCTTGACGTGCTCGAAAATCGCCTCCAGCGTCCCGATTTGGCCTCCAATGCCTGCGAAGAATTCCTGTTTAGGTTCCCGCAGGCTGCCGAAACCGAAGCCGTCCGCCTGCGGCTCAACCGCATGGTTGAAACCCGGCAGACACCGCCGCCCACCATACCCGCCCCCGCCCGTGCCGGTCTTGTGCGCCTCGCCGAAGAGCCGATTACCCCGCGTCGGCCCACGGAATAGCCCCGCATTATTCACCGCCGTGGAGAACAGTTTGCCAAATTCCGCATTTAGGTGTACAATTTTTCTATAGAAACTGTACTCATACCATGATTTTAGAAGTCCAAACATGGAATCAAGAGGTAACGAGGTGCATAAGGCAAGGGTTTGCGTCGTTGATGACTGCGTTGATGAAGTCACAGTGCTTTGCGAGGGGTTGACGCTCAACGGATACGACGCTGTGGCGGCCTACACCGGCGCAGACGCCATAGAAAGGTGCAAACTCGGCGGTATCGACTTGGTGCTGCTCGACATAGCCCTTCCTGACGTGGATGGTCTTGAAGTATGCCGGCGTCTGAAGTCAGACCCGGCCACAGACAGCATCCCGGTCATTTTCGTAACCGCGCGCGGTGAAGCCGGGGACATCGCATTGGGTTATGAACTTGGCGCTGCCGACTATGTGGTCAAACCGTACAATCTCCCCTTCGTAATGGTCCATGTTGATTCCGTCCTGCGTGATACGGGAAGCAATATTGCCGAAGTGTTCCATTCGGCGGCATGCGAAGATCCTGCCAACACAGACGAACTCACCGGTCTCAGGAACAAGCGCTTTCTTACAGACCGGCTCCAGGAAGAAGCCGACAAGGCGCAACGCTACAATTATCCCCTTTCCTGCCTGATGATAGAGGTGGACGAAGTCACAGCGCTTGACGAGCCTATAGAGTCGCTTTGCCTGGATGACCTGCTGGTGGAAGTCGCCATGGCAATGCGCGCAAGTTCACGCAACTATGACATCCTCGCCCGCTACGACGGCGCAACCTTCACCGCCGTGCTGCCCCATATCACGCGCGAGGAGGCATTGGCCTATGCGCGCAAGATTGAGGATGAAATACGCTCTGCCACCATGAACGACCCCCTGTGCCCCATGGTCGCCAAACTGAACTACGGACTGGCAACCAGCCACGGCGCCAACCGCTGCCACGATGCGGAGGCCCTGCTGTCGGCCGCGATGCGCGATTTGTGGCATGTCAAGAGCGGCAGTGCCATTCACGGCGCGGCGGCTGCCGGAAACGCCTGAAGAGCGGACGGCCGCGCACGCCACCGGCGGACCTTACAGCCCCAGACGCCTGAGCGCTTTTCCCCCGATATCGGTCCGGAACTGCGCGCCTTCAAATGAAATCTTGCGTACCGCGCGGTAGGCCTTCGCAATGGTCTCGGGCAGCGTGGCATCCGTGGCGGTCACATTACGCACGCGGCCGCCGTTGGTTTGCAGCGCCCCCTGCTCCATCCTCGTCCCCGCCTGAAAAACGCACACGCCCGGTTCCTTTTCCGCGGCCTCAATCCCGGAGATTGCCATGCCTTTGGCATAGGCGCCCGGATAGCCGCCGCTCGCCATAACCACCGTCACGCAGGGTGCGTCCTGATACTCTATGTGATCCGCCTCC
>CAZOMH010000571.1:0-3436 GCA_964580415.1 uncultured Nitrospirales bacterium | reverse complement strand
CTTTTAACAGGGTGAACAGTTCCTGCCAGGGGTATTTGGGAATGCCGATATCGACTACAACGAAGAGCCGGTCCGGTTCATGCAGTACTACCGGATGCTCTTCGACCTCTACACCGGCCAGTACAAGTATCCGAATGCCTGACGCCCCGCTTGAAACGCGCCCGCTTCGCCCCGAAGACCCGGTGGACCGTCTGCCGGGCATCGGGCCGAAGCGGGTTTCTTTGCTTGAAGCCGCAGGCGTGCGCACCCTGCATGATCTGCTCCACTACTTTCCCCGCGGTTACCGGGATTACGCGGGCATCACGCCCATCGCCGAGGTGCCGCAGGATGGGACCGTCACAGTGCGCGGCGTGGTCACCGCTTCGCGCAACATCCGCCTGCGCGGCCGACAGTCCCTCGCCCACATTACTGTGCGAGACGAAACGGGCACCATCGGCGCCAGCTTCTTTGGCCGTGGTTTTCTTGCGGAAACAACCTTCCGCAAGGGAACGGAGGTCATCGTCACCGGCAAGGTGGGCAGTTACAAGGGCCCCTGCCTGTCCAACCCGGAATATGAAGTCCTGGCCGGCGACGAGGAGGACCGGCTCAACACCGGGCGCATTGTGCCGGTATATCCGCTTGTAGAAGGACTGACCCAGCGCATGCTGCGCCGTTGGGTGCGGGACGCGCTGGACGCCGTGGGAAACGCTATTCCCGAATGCCTGCCCGCAGGCCTGCGCACACGGCTTGGGCTGTTGGGCATCAAGGAAGCCCTGCCCGCCGCGCATTTTCCCGAAACACCGGGGACAGAAAGAGCCGGGACAGTCCCGTCTCCGCCCACTTCGTTCGCTTCGCTTGGGACGGAAAAACCGGGGACAGTCCCGTCTCCGCCCACTTCGTTCGCTTCGCTTGGGACAGTCCCCGGTTTTTCCGCGGAAGAGGCCCGCCGCCGATTCGTGTTTGAAGAACTGTTCCTGATCCAGTTGGAGGTGCTGTTGCGGCGCGAAAAGCTCACCGCCGCTGACCCGGACCGCCCGGTCCACGTGATAAACGGTCCCCATCTGCGGGCACTGGACAAGTTGCTCGCCTTTCCCCTGACCGGCGCGCAAACACGGGTCATCTCCGAAATTCTCCGCGACATGGCCGGACCGCGTCCCATGCTGCGCCTTGTGCAGGGAGATGTCGGCTGCGGCAAGACCGTGGTCGCGCTGCATGCCGTGGCCGCGGCGGCCGACGGCGGCTTTCAGACAGCCTTCATGGCCCCCACTGAAATCCTCGCCGAACAGCACGCACTGGTGTTGCGCGCCATTCTCGAACCGCTCGGCCTGCGCGTGGAAACGCTCACCCGTTCGACCCCCGAACCGGCCAAGGCGCGCCGCCGCATTGCGTCGGGCGAGGTCCATGTGGTCATCGGCACCCACGCGCTCTTCCAGGAAAAGACACGATTCCACCGGTTGGGCCTGGCTGTCATCGATGAACAGCACCGCTTTGGCGTTCTCCAGCGGGCACTGCTCGCGGCCAAGGGACCACGCCCCGACCTCCTGCAAATGTCCGCCACGCCCATCCCGCGAACCATTGCCCTCACGCTGTACGGCGAGATGGAACTGAGCATCATCGACGAGATGCCCCCCGGCCGGCTGCCCGTGAAGACCCGCCGCGTTCCCGCCGCCAAGGTGCCCGATCTGTACCGCTACCTCCGTAAACAGGCCGAACTGGGGTTCCAGAGTTATATTGTCTGCCCGCTGGTGGACGAGTCGGAGACCAAGACCGCACTCACCCCGCTGCTGCGCCATTTCGAGGAAATCTCCACCGGCCCGCTTGAGGGCATCCCCGTTGGCATGCTCCACGGACGCATGGACCCCGCCGAAAAGGAGGCCGTCATGGCCCGGTTCAAAGCGGGTGAAGCCAAGATTCTCTTCTCCACCACGGTCATCGAGGTCGGCGTGGATGTCGCCAAGGCAACCGTCATGGTCGTCGAGAACGCCGCCGATTTCGGCCTGACCCAGCTTCACCAGTTGCGCGGACGGGTCGGCCGCGGCGCCGATGCCTCCTTTTGCTTCCTGCTGGGCGAGCCCCGCACCCCCGACGGGAAGCGGCGACTGGAGGCGCTGTGCGCCTCCAACAGCGGCTTCGACATCGCCGAGGAAGACCTGAAGCTGCGCGGCCCCGGCGAATTCCACGGGCTGCGCCAGGCCGGGCTGGGCGACCTGCGCATTGCCGACCTTGTGCGCGACGCCCGCGTGATTGACCTTGCAAGGCGCGAGGCGCAAACGCTGCTCGAAAAGCATCCCGGCTTGAAGGGCCGCGTGTTCGCCCCCCTTTCCAAAGCGCTGGCCCTGCATCGCGGCAAAGTAAGCACTTCCGGACCCGACGTTACCCTGTGAACCCACCGGGCCGTTTCCACGAAGCGCCGCGGCAATCCCCGGAACAATGCGCAATGCAGCGATAATTATTGACGTACACCGGGTCTTCTTGCTAGGATTAGCCGTGGATATTCCCGCAAGATTTGGGTGCGGGGATAGGGCTACCCGGATCCTTACGGTTTAAGGGGTCATGATCGTGGCGGATGCGCCTGTTATAACCCGCTCAAAGGAATTTGAGCGTCAAGTGTTGGAGCATGTGGACATGCTCTACGCTGTGGCGCTGCGTCTTACCCGGAATCCCGCCGATGCGGAGGACCTTACGCAGAACACCTTTGTAAAGGCACTGCGTTTCCACGACAAGTTCAAGGAAGGCACCTACATCAAGGCGTGGCTGCTGACCATCCTGCGCAACACCTTTATCAATGAATACCGCCGCAAGACCCGACGTCCCGCCGAGGTGGAACTGTCCGGCACCGAATCGGCCCCGGAAACCACGCCCGACCCCGACGTCTTCTTCGAACCGCGCAAGGACCACAAAGAGGACCTGCTCGAACTGGTCGATGATCCGGTGCGCAAAGCGGTCGAATCCCTGCCCGACGACTTCCGCAATGCCGTCATCATGGCCGATTTGGAAGACATGTCCTACAAGGAGATCGCGGAAATCATGCAGTGCCCCCTGGGTACGGTCATGTCGCGCCTCTACCGCGGCCGCAAGCTGTTGCGGGACGCGCTCGAAGACTACGCCCGCGAACGCCGCCTCGTCGGACCGGGTTCCAACAGCCACCTTTCCTGAAGAATCCCCCCGCACGTCGGCGGTTTTTGCGCCAAACCGTTGAACGGACCTGTCCCCGCATGCGACAATTCCACTTTCAATCACCCTGTTTTTAGCATTTATTGCCAATTCCCCATACCCGCCGGAGAAACCGGATGCCCACCAATTCGAATTCCGTCCCCGAGACCGATCACGACCCGCTGGCCGGGATCACGCGCAGGCCTTTCCCAAAGTCGCGCAAAGTCCATCTTGAGGGTTCCCTCCCGTCGATACGCATCGCCATGCGCGAAGTGTGCCAATGCCCCAGTCGCGACACGGATGG
>CAZOMH010000570.1:0-3439 GCA_964580415.1 uncultured Nitrospirales bacterium | reverse complement strand
AACTGGTTGTTGCAGCAGTAGGCGCAGCCGAAGGGGCAGCCGCGCGACGATATGGTGATGTAGTTGCGGCCCGCATGGCGGGCGAAGCGCCGAAACAGGCTTTCGGTCAGCGGCGCCACGCCGTCGCGAAGGGCAATGCAACTCTCCGGCGCGATACGGCGCAGTATGGGAAGCGTGTCCAAATCCTCAATAAGGGGGTAGCACCCGTTCTGGACATACTTTCCATCCACGCGCCGCCCGGTGTTTGGAATGTCGTCGAATGACCGTCCCTCCGCTGCGGCGCGGGCCAGATCGAGCATGGTGCGCTCGCCCTCGCCGACGCAAATGCAGTCCACCACATCGAGACAGGTTTCGGGATCGCTGGTCGGCTGGATGCCGCCCCATACCACCGGAATCTCGGGAAACTTGCCCCGGATAAACCGGGTCACGGCGGCTGCATCGGCGAATTCGAGCGACATGAGGCTGAGCGCCACGAGACCGGGCCGCGTCTCCGCGATAAACCGCTCGAGACCGGGGTAGAGCCGGTCGCCGTCGCGGGCGGCGGTCGGCATGAACAACAGCCGCGATGCCTGTCCGTTGGCCAGCAGGTAGTGGTGCAGGTGCTTGAGACCCAGGATGTCCAAGTCCCGCTGCACCGAGATCAGCAAAGCGCCCATGGAATAGAACTCCGGCGGCCCGTTACGGCCGCAATGCCAGGCCGGCCCAATAAACCAGCCCGACAAGATAGTTTCGAGCCAGCGACGGTTTGCGGGCCAGCCGGCGCAGTGCCTGGACCGCATAGGCCGGCCGCAAATAGTACCGGCGGTAGGCCAGGCGCACCATGTCCGCCAGCGCGCCGATGTCCGGATAAGTATACGGCACATAGGTGGGCATGTGGATACTCAGTTCCGGCCCGCTGATTTCACCCTCCCGCAACGCCCTTTCCTCCAGCGCCGTGCCGGGAAGCACATGGTAAGCGAAGAAGAGCGTGTAGTCGGCATTGAGTTCACAGGCAAATTCGATGGTGCGCAGGCTCATCTCGGGGGTCTCGCCGGGGAATCCGAGCATGAATGAACCCCGCACTTCCAGCCCCGCAGCGCGCGACCAGCACACCGCCCTGCGGTACTGTTCCAATGTTGTGCCTTTGCGAATCATGTCCAGAATTTCCTGGCTGCCCGATTCGAAGCCGAATTGGATACTGTAGCAGCCCGCCTTCGCCATGCGGCGGAGCATGTCGGATGTGACCGTGTCCGCCCTGGCCAGCACTGACCAGGAAATATGCAGGTTCCGCGCCTCCAGTATGCCGCAGAAACGGTCCACCCACCGCGGCATCACGCAGAAATTGTCGTCCCAGAAGATCACACTGCGCACGCCCCAATCCCGGACGAGCGCCTCCACCTCGTCTGCCACATGCTCCGGCGAGCGCCGCCGGAACGGCACGGAGCACCCGCTGCCCTGGTGGCAGAAGGCGCACCGCGCCCAGGGACAACCGCGCGACGTGATTACCGTGGTCACATGCCGGCCCAGGTTGAGACTCGGCAGCGGCTGGTAAAGGCCCGGCTTATAGAGCCGCCGGTCAGGCGCGGCAAACACATCCAGATCGCGTTCGTGCGGACGGGCGGCGGTTTCGACCACCGCACCGGAACTGTCCCGGTAATACAGCCCGGCAATGCCAGAAACACTTCCCCCGGACGCTATGCAGTCCGCCAAGTCCGACAACGGGATTTCCCCTTCACCGGGAATCGCATAGTCGGCGGCAACATCCTTCAAGGCACCCGAACCGGCGGCCAATATGTGGGGACCGCCCAAAACGAGGGGAAGATCGGGCCGCTTTTCGCGCAGGCCATCGACCACGGAGCAGGCCGCTTTCCTGGCAAACGTGGTCATGATGGACAGGCCGACCAGGTCCGGCTTGGCCGCAAGCACCGCTTCGACCGTCTCCGCCGCGTCAAATTGCTCCGCCATGGCGTCCACAAGGGCCGAAGTGTGCCCCCGCGCCGCCAGCGCACTGGCGAGAAATCCAACCCCCAAAGGCGGAAGAATGCCGTTGCGGGCCCGGCGCCGGGCATTGCCGACAGACCGCGCATAGTTGAATGGTGGAATGACGAAGACGACGTGCATTGAGAAACCTGCAATTCGGGCATTCCTGCGAACTGTCACAAGTTTAGCCGCCTTAACATTCCCATTCAAACGGTGCGCCGGCCAAGGACGGGCACAAATGTGCAACGGTCAGGCAAGCAGGCGCCCAATTACTGCAGGCAGTTCACGGATGGAGGCTATCCGCGCGTCGGCCCCGGCAAGTTCCCGGTCGCCGCCAAAACCATGGGCCGCAGCGACGGCCAGCGCGCCGTTGGCGTGCGCGCCCTCGATGTCGTCATGGCGGTCGCCGACCACGATTGCGGGAGCGCCCAAATCCAGGGCAAGTATCTCTGCGATCATCTCAACCTTGCCGCCGTGGCGGGTGCCGCGCGCGCGCACCGCGGCGAGGTACCGGCGCACCTTGTGCGCGTCGAGAAATTCATTCACATAATCATCGGGGCCGTTGGAACAAACGGCCAGAACACAGGTGGCGTACAGTTCCTCCAGCACCCCGCGGGTGCCGTCGTAGAGCCGGCCCTCGCTGCCAATGAGACGCAATTCAAGCGCGTTGGTTTCGGCGACAATCCGCGGGGCCATGCCCGGCGGGCACTGTTCCGCAAGCCACGCTTCATAAGTCTCCACCGGCTTGCCGAAGAACCCGCAAATGGTGTCATGGTCGGGCACCGCGAGCCCGTGCGCCGCGAAGGTGCGCTGCACGGCGGGCACGGTCACGCGCTCGGTTTCGAGCAGCGTGCCGTCAATGTCAAAGATGATGAGTGCGGGCAAAATCATTCCTCTTGGCAGTTCACGGCGGGCGCGCGGTGGCGCAGCACCCCCAGCGGACGGCGAATGGGACTTATGAGACTTGGACCAACCAACGCCGACCGGTTCCCGGCAACGGTCCGGCTGGTTTCGTCACCAAGATTTGGATCCGGACAACCACGCCCGTAGGTCCCATCTGCCCAGGGGCCGACAGTTGCGAAACCGCTCTACGCGCTCCTGGCGGCCTTGTATTCATCCATCAGCTTGGTGAATTTCTCAAACAGGTAGCGGCTGTCATGCGGGCCCGGCGAGGCTTCGGGGTGGTACTGGACGCTAAAAATGGGCAGGGTCTTGTGGGTCATGCCCGAGCAGGTCCGGTCGTTGAGATGCAGGTGTGTGAAATCGACCTCATCGGCGTTGAGCGACGTGGTGTCCACGGCAAAACCGTGGTTTTGCGCGGTGATTTCGACCCGGCCCGTCGGCTGATTAAGCACGGGCTGGTTGCCGCCGCGATGGCCGAACTTGAGCTTGTAGGTGGTGCCGCCGAGGGCGTGACCCAGAATCTGGTGCCCCAGGCAGATGCCAAAGATGGGGATCTTGCGGTCAATCAGGGCGCGGA
>CAZOMH010000569.1:0-3445 GCA_964580415.1 uncultured Nitrospirales bacterium | reverse complement strand
CCTGTCCGCCTCCGCAGACTTCCTGCCGTACTTGAATCCCTCCATGGCCCCGAACCAGGAGCCGCCTGCAAGCGCCACAAGACTTGCGGCCACCGCCCACCGTGCCCAGTGGATCTTCCGGACCGGTACGGCCTTCTTCGCCTGGTCCATAATCCGCGCCTGTTCCAGTTCGGACAGTCCCTCCGACGCATCCGCGCCGAGTTCGGCGGTGAGCCACTGCGCGGCTTCGCGGATGCGGGCGACCTCGTCGCGGACCGCCTCGTTTTCGTTGAGGAAGACCTCCATGGCGGCCGTTTCGCTGTTATCCAACTCGCCCAGCGCGTAGGCGGTAATTTTCGGGTCGTCGAGTTCGTATTTCATGTTCATGCTCCTCAGGCCTGGCCGGCGGTTTCCGCCGCGGCAAGCCGCTGGCGGAGGGCCTTGAGCCCGGTGTGTATCAGATAGCCCACGTTGGTGGCGCTCAGTCCCGTGACCCGGCTGATTTCCGCGTAGGACAATGCGCCCTGGAATTTGAGCCGGATGACTTCCTGCTGGTTTTTGGGAAGGGTGTCGAGCCATGCATCGGCGCGCGTCCGGGCCTCGGCCCGTTCCGCCGCTTCAGAGGGCGCCACGGCGGTCGATGCCGCCGTTGCCGCCGCCGCTTCGTTCCATGGAGCCATGTGGCGTTCCTTTCGGTGGACATCCAGGGCGAGATTGCGGCAGACGGTGTAGAGCCACGCGGCCAGATGTCCCTCGACCTTGCCGCGCTCGGCGCGGCAAAGCTTCAGGAACGTTTCCTGCACCACGTCCCGGGCGGTCTCGGCATTGCCGGTGAGCCCCGTGGCGTAGCGCAGCAGCGGACCGCTGTGTCGCTCCATCGCCTGTTGCATCCAATCCATACCCCTGAATCTCCGGTGTTGGCGGGCCGCCGTCCGGAACGGCGTCCCGCAACCTGCGGTTTGGCGCGCTTCACTCATCATAACGTTCAGACCCCGTTTTTTCTTAGGAGTTCGGTTTCTTTCGTAAAAAGTTGCCCGAAGTTTTCAAATAGCGCCGCAGGGCACCGCGGCTTCAGACTTCTTGATCTTGTCGGAATCGGGAATGGCACTTGTGCGGGTGCAAGGCAACGCGGCAGGAGGATGCACCGGGCCGACACAATACCGCGACGCAGGCCGGGTGCGGTCCCGAAGGGACCTGCGAAGCCACTGGTTAGTCTTGTGGTCACAGGAACTGGATCGTTCTCTCAGACGAACTGCGCCCAACCCTGTTTCACAATGCCCGAGAATCTTCAGCGGGATAGGGGAGGCTGAACTTGCTGTTGCGGCCAACAATTGCTTGACTTCTAACGATTCTTTCGCTAGACTGGAAATAGTCGGCCGAATGAATCAAACCTTAACAGGGTTAGTGTAGTCTATTAGCGAATAGTGCGCCTGTGTTCGGGAATTCAGGCGAGAAAGCCGCAGCAACGGTATGTCACCGCCATACCGGGCCGCGGCCGCACCAAGGTTGTATTGGACTCTTAACCAAACAAGAGGAAGCAGAACGTTCGCGCGGTGGGAACATCCGCTTCAACGAGGAACCCACGATGAATCGACGCAAAGGCTTTACCCTGATCGAACTGCTGGTGGTGATTGCCATCATCGGCATTCTGGCAGCCATTCTGCTGCCCGCGCTCGCGCGCGCACGCGAATCCGCCCGCCGCTCCAGTTGCCAGAACAATCTCAAGCAAATGGGCATCATCCTAAAGATGTACGGCAACGAGTCCGGCGGCTCCTTCCCGACCATGGATGTTTGGGCATGCGACCCGACAACTTCTGACCCTTCCATGGTGATCAACGCCCTGCCACTTTATCCTGAATACCTGACAGACCCCAAGATTCTGCTCTGCCCCTCGTCTCCCAAGGGAACCGATCCGGCGAAGGTCTTCAATGATGCTGACAAGAGGGCGCTCGTTTGGAACGGCACAGCGGCTGTCCCCACAAAAAGCGTGCCGAATCAGGAGTTCTATCCCTGCGAGGTCGACAACGATTCCAGCAGCTACTTCTATTTGGGCTGGGCGATCAACGTTTCCGGTATTACCGATGATCCGCATGTCTTCCAGGCAACTGACCAAGGCACCCTTATCACGGAAGCGGGAAACTATTTCCCGTCCAAAGGCGTGCCCAGCGATACAATCGCCGCGTTTATTCAAATGCTGGGTAATTTGAAGAATTTCATGACGCCTGAAGCCAACCCGTCGCAAGCCCTTGACCAAAAACTACTTAGTCTGGACAAGGACATGGATGTTGGAAGCTGGGGCAAGATATACCGCCTGCGCGAGGGTATCGAGCGTTTCCTCATCACAGACATCAATAATCCTGGTGCCGCGAACGTTGCGCAAAGCAGCCTTTCCGTTTCGTCTGATTACATTAACCGTGCTGTCGGAAACAGGAATTCCTTTAATCACCTGCCCGGCGGCTGCAATGTTCTTTACATGGACGGGCACGTTGAATTTCTCAAGTATCCGGCCGCTTGGCCTGCCAGTCCGCTTTTGGCAGCAGCCGTTGGCGCTTTCTCCTGATATTGCTTATCTGAGATTGTAGTCTGGCGCCGCGTTCCTTCGGGGAACGCGGCGCTTCCTCTTTTGTCGGCCTCCCCTGCTTCGGGATGCGCATCTTCCAGCGTGCCATTGTTGCAAATATGCTGCGCGTGAGTTGGGTATCTGTTCAACCTGGAAACGGCAATAGTGGCCGGCAGGTGTTTCCACAGGTCTATGGACGTTATCGACCAGAGGCACGGCAATCCGGGATGGGCATCGCCCATGGCCTGTGGCGCATTTGCCGCACTGTTCAGCATCCGTACTACCATGCCCCACAATCGATGTAAGACACGAACCTTTCCGGTAATGTGTGGCAGACATTCCTGTCTGCCGTTCTTTCTTCTGAATTTTTGGGCGTGGCCCGCCTGCCCGCGGCATCCCGCCGTGAAAAAGAGCCCACGGTTCACGGGCAACACGGCACCAACGTGTGGCAAACAAGAATGGGACCGACGGCAGACAGGAATGTCTGCCACACATTGACGTCTGTCGGCTTATGGTCAGGAAGAGACCGTCCCCTTGGGAGACGAAGAAGTCTGCACGGTGGCTGCGGCCCTCACCATCGAAGTCAGCGCTTCCCATAAATACAACGCCCCATGGCCCCCATACTTCCCATTCTTCCCATTCTTCCCATGTCCGGCACCGGGGATATTGTCCCTGAAAACAAAGAACGCGCCCCGCGCTTCTTTCGAAACGCGGGGCGCTGAAATTTAGAGCCGGCGACGACCTACTCTTCCACAAGGTTGCCCCTGCAGTACCATGGGCGCTGATAGGCTTAACTGCCGTGTTCGGAATGGGAACGGGTGGGGCCCTATCGCTAAAGCCGCCGGCAAAACCGGGTTCTGCCGATGCCTGCCCCCGTTGGGGGTCTGCGACCCTCTCGGGCCGCGC